>JAESTB010000329.1 GCA_016763815.1 Arenicella sp. | reverse complement strand
TGATCACCACAACATCGGCAAAATCAAGCATATCGATTTTTTCAAGTTGGCTCTGTGCTCCAAACTCCGGTGTCATAACGTACATTGACGCATCGACGAAAGGTACAATACCAGCATCGCCCTGACCAATACCTGGGGTTTCGACCACAATCAAATCGAAGTCGAACAACTTAACCGCGGCGATAATATCACTCAAGTAATCGGGCACTTCGCCAGTCGACCCACGAGTAGCGATGGAGCGCATGTAAATGTTTTCCTGATAAATCGCGTTCATTCGAATGCGATCACCGAGTAATGCACCGCCTGTTTTGCGGCGAGTTGGGTCAATCGCCAGCACGGCAACACGGGCGGTATCACCAGAATCAATTCTAAAGCGCCTAATCAGCTCATCTGTTAGCGACGACTTACCGGCCCCACCGGTACCCGTGATACCCAATACTGGCGTTAGTGAAGCCGAGTCACCTTTGCCAGTTGCTAGCGCTTTAGCCACCACATTTTTAGGCACGGTACTCGTTTCAATATTCGAAATCAATCGTGAAAGCGCCAAGTAGTCTCGAGGGTCGCTGGTCAAATCAGATAGCGATTCCGACGCCGGAGCTTGTTCACGACAGCGGTTGACCATGTCTTGGATCATCCCAACCAGGCCTAGCTCCATGCCGTCTTGCGGAGAGTAGATTCTAGCCACGCCGTATTCCTCAAGCTCTTTAATTTCATCGGGGATGATCACCCCGCCGCCGCCGCCGAACACTTGTATATGCTCTGCGTTGTTCTCTTTAAGCATGTCGATCATGTACTTAAAGTACTCGACATGGCCACCTTGATACGAGCTCATGGCAATGCCTTGCACGTCTTCCTGCAACGCGGCTTGCACCACTTCGGCGACCGAGCGATTGTGCGCAAGGTGAATCACCTCAACCCCAAGCGACTGTAAAATACGCCGCATTATATTAATCGACGCATCGTGGCCATCGAACAAGCTCGCGGCCGTGACAAAACGTAGCGGTGCCTGTGACGCTGCTTTAACTGCGCTGTTTACTGACTTTAGTTTGCTATTATTCATGGTGAGAATCTACGTTAGTAAGCGCATCATTGTATGCTTAAGACCATCATGTAAGCGCTTGGTTTCTTTAATTTTTTCAGGATTTGCAAGCCAGTAATAAACAATACCTATTACTGTAGCACTAAACTGGGCGGCGATAATGTCTGCGTCTCGCTTATGGGCCTCAGAGGTTTCATCATCATTAAGAACCCAGTTCACAACGTCTTGAAAACGTCGCTGGTGGATCTTTTGGATGGTGTCACTCAATTCGGATTTAGCGTTTACCGACTCGAACCAGAGCGTATAAAAGGCCCGCAAATGGGCAGGCGCTTCTACGCAAAATTGATAATGTTGATCAACCGCTTTTTCGATAGCGGCAAAACCGGACCGATTTCCGGTAGCGTTCTTTAGTTGCTCTAACCAAATATCGCCTACTCGCAGAACAACAAAGTTAAACAGATTATCTTTACAGCCGAATCGGTGGCTAGCAAGCCCTCGGCTGTAACCAGCTAATACGCCAACATCACTCAAGCTGGTGGCAGCAGGGCCTCGCTGGTTAACTAAAGCTACCGCCGTATCGAACATTTTCCTGTCGGATATTTCAGTGCGCTCGGCTTGTGTTAACCGAGCATCTTTAATTGTAATTGAGGAAGTCATTAGCCTGTGGTTGAGAAAGTCATTAACTTGTGATTAAGAAAGTCATTAACTACTTTAAGAAAATGCCGCGGCGCTAAATTCGCAGCCGATATCAGCACCCGCAATCACGGCATCGCCATAGGCTGTTGCACGTGGCAACATTTGATTGATAAAAAATCTAGCTGCCAACAGCTTGTTGGCGTAAAACTGAGTATCACCAACCTGTGATTCAATCTTAGCTTGAGCAATCTCAAACGAGCGAAGATGATACCAAGCGCCACAGACGTAGCCCATTTGCATCAAAAAGTTAAAGCCAATAGCACCTTCAAAGCGGGCATCTTTACCTGAATTTTCTAAAATATAGTGCGCTGTTTGCTGCAATGCGTCTTTATATTTAGCAAATTGAATAACCAACCCGATCGTTGCCCCGAGGCTGTCAATAGTTGCGTTCATTTCAGCCATTAAAGCATTAAACCCCGCACCACTATCACGCAGTAGTTTTCGGCCAACTAAATCATTCGCTTGAATACCGTTAGTACCCTCGTAAATTGCGGTAATGCGGGCGTCACGATAATGTTGCGCCACTCCAGTTTCTTCTATAAAGCCCATACCTCCATGCACCTGAATACCCAACGAGGTCACTTCGTTTACCAATTCAGTACACCAAGCCTTAGTGATAGGGGTTAACAAAGCGAACTTGGTAGAGTGATATTGACGCTCTTCCTCGCTATTAGCGTGGCCACGCAAGTCGTGAGACATCGATGCGTCGAAGCATATAGCTCGCATTGCATCGGTCATCGACTTCATTTGCATCAACATCCGCTGCACATCTGGGTGGCCAATAATAGTAGTCGGCTCGCCAGTTTCCGGGTTACGGCCTTGCACCCGTGTTTTTGCGTAATCCAACGCATCTTGATAGGCGCGTTCTGAAATACCTACTCCCTCAAGACCCACTTCTAGACGAGCGTGATTCATCAAAGTAAACATGCAGTTTAAGCCCTGCCCTGTCTCGCCGATAAGATAACCAACGGCGCCGTCGTTATCACCGAAACTCATTATACAAGTTGGGCTAGCGTTAATGCCTAGCTTCTCTTCAGTTGAGACTACGGTAAGATCATTACGCTCGCCTAAGCTGCCATCTTGATTAACTAAGAACTTCGGCACTAGGAATAGCGACAAGCCTTTAACACCAGCTGGAGCATCGGCCAATGGTGCCAAAACGATATGAATGATGTTTTCAGTCATGTCGTGCTCGCCCCAACTAATATAGATCTTTTGACCTTTAATTAGGTAGTGATCGCCATTGGGTGTAGCCTTAGATTTTAGGTTTGATAAATCCGAACCCGCATGCGATTCGGTAAGGTTCATAGTTCCCGACCAGTTTGCGCTAATCATATCGGGTAAGAATTTCTCGCGAAGCTCTTCGCTTCCATGCGCAACTAATGCGTCAATAGCGCCTGCACTTAACATCGGGCATATTGCCAGCGCCATGTTAGCGCTGTTCCAGAATTCACTGGCCGCCATGTGTAGCGTGAACGGTAAACCTTGGCCTCCATACTCTGTCGGTTGTGCCAAGCTCAGCCAGCCGTTTTCGATAAACATTTTATAAGCTTCCTTAAAGCCATCCGGCGTTTTTACTTCTCCATTGCTGGCTCTACTATGCTGAATATCGCCAATGCGATTCAATGGTGCAATTACATCCGCCGCGAATTTGCCGGCTTCTTCGACCACCGCATCAACTAGCTCAGGCGTAGCTTCTGCAAAATCAGCAATAGAAGTAAGTTGATCTATATCCAATAAATCATTGATAACAAAAGAAATTTCAGAAACTGGAGCTTTGTAATCAGCCATTTGGACTGCCTTCAGGTATATAAGTTAGAATTTACCTAAATGAACTTACTTGTTTGTAACAAGCAAGTCAAACTACCGAAGTGAACTTATCTGAATATTGATGTTTGCAGTGACTCAATTTAACGGCTGTTTGGGTTAAACTGCTGCCCTCATACCCTGACCACATATCGTCTAACGTGCCAATAAAATCCAAAAGTCCTAAGCCGTTGAATCCGTCTCGCAAAAAGGATGCCAGCTCTGGCCGCCGCCGTGACAGCACTAAGCATCAGGCGATACTTCAGGCAACACGCGAGCTACTTGACGACAAAGGCTATCGCGCACTCTCATTAAAGTCGATCGCAAGCCGGTCTAAGGTATCGCGTAACGTACTCTACAATTGGTGGAATGGAGACATCAACAGCATCGTCGAAGAATCCCTATTACCCGACGTCAGTGCTTGGCCGATGCCGGACAATGGCAACTTTAGGCAAGATATAGAACAATTTTTGTCGCTTACAATCGATGCCATTCACAAACCCAATGTATTAAAGGGCATCCTTATCTTGGCCTCTGAAGTGGCTAACGATAAGAACCAATTGACGCAAACCAGCCGCTACTTCAGGGCACCCTATGCACGAATGGTGGCGCGTATCATCAAAAATGCCGAGCGCCGCGACGAAATCACCAAAGGCTTAGAGTCAAAGGTCATTGCACAAATGCTGTCTGGTAGCGTGATGCAATTTGCAATCAGTAAAAACCCCGGCCGACGCAAGACCAAAATGGTGCTTTGCCAGTTTGTAATGAAAATTGCGGCCAAATAAGTTCACATTTTAGTTCAAGTTTATGGCTCAAGGTGATAGACCTAGGAATCGGCTCAACAATCGAGGATTGTATACACATCTCAAAGATTGTAATCAATTTTGAGTCACAATCGTTATAAAATCTATATATTGTTGACAATAAGAACTTAAAGCGGCACAATTTCAGCCCTGATGACTAAGCCCTCCGAAACCATTGCAGAGATAAAAAACCAAGTCGATGATAAAACCTTAAGTGGCCAAACGACGTTGGCTTTACGCGAGGCAATTATCAAAGGCGATATCGCACCCGGGGAAAAACTGAATGAGCCGAAGCTAGCGGAACAATTTCAGGTTAGCCGAGGGCCATTGAGAGAAGCGATCCGGCGTTTGGTGGCCATGCGCTTGGTGAAACACGTACCGCATGTCGGCGCTACAGTAGTGACTCTTGAGCTGAAAAGTATTTTGGAGCTTTACGACGTACGCGAAGCACTCGAGGGTAAAGCCGCGGCGCTTGCGGCTGAAAACATGAGCCAGCAAGATATCGAAAAATTGCGAGCAGTACTGGAACTTCATCGCCAGCATTCTGAAGATAACCCAGGACAATACATGCAAACCGACGGCGACTTTGATTTTCATTATCAGATCATTAAAGGCAGTGGCAACCAATTACTAACCGACCAGTTATGCGACGAACTATATCACTTGATTCGCATGTTTCGTTTTCAGACCAGTCGATTTAAATCTAGATCGAACCGAGCATTGATTGAACACGAACAGTTGATTTATGCCATCGAACAGCGCGACCCACAACTTGCCGAAATGCTAATGCGCAAACATATTGCCCGAGCCAAAACAGCAATAAAGCAAGCATTGAGCAATACCGAGCCCGCTTACACTGACCTTGGTTCGGTATAAGTAGCACCTACCACACCAATCCGTTTTATCGAAGAGAACTACCAAAACTACGAGAACTACAACGATGACCCAAATAACTCCTGGCCAGCGCTTTCGACAAGCCTTAAGCGACAATTCGCCTCTGCAAATCATGGGCACGATCAATGCCTATACGGCTCTAATGGCGACTAAGATCGGGCATCAGGCAATCTACATATCGGGCGGCGCTTGCGCCAATGCATCATACGGGCTACCAGACTTAGGGATGACCAGTATGAATGATGTACTCGAAGACGCTAGGCGCATCACAGCCGTGGTCGAGGCCCTACTCATGATCGATATAGATACCGGCTGGGGTGGTGCATTTAATATTGCACGAACCATCAAAGAGAGTATCCGCGCAGGGGTTGCGGCGGTACATATCGAAGACCAAGTAGCCGCTAAACGTTGTGGCCACCGCCCCAACAAAGAAATCGTTAGCACCGCCGAAATGGTCGACCGTATTAAAGCGGCCGTAGATGCAAAGACTGATGACAGTTTCTTTATCATGGCCCGCACAGACTCATACGCAGGTGAAGGCTTGCAGTCTGCTGTAGATCGCGCAGGTGCATACGTTGACGCGGGCGCCGATGGTATTTTTGCTGAAGCAATGGCCACCCTAGAAGAATATACCGCGTACGACACCGCCGTCGATGCCCCGCTGCTGGCAAACATGACCGAGTTCGGCATGTCACCTTTATTTGATACTAAGGAACTTGCGGCGCATGGCGTAGATATGGTGCTTTACCCGCTGACGGCCACCAGAGCTATGAACAAGGCCGCTGAAACGGTCTACCGAGATGTGCTTGAGAAAGGCCATCAACGCGACGTAGTCGACGCCATGCAAACCCGCATGGAATTGTACGATTATTTAAATTACCACGAATACGAAAACACTTTAGATACGTTGTTTTCAGACCAAAAATCTTAGGAGGCAACATACATGGCAACTGATAATAAACTTTCTGGCGCTGGCTTACGCGGCCAAGTCGCTGGCCAAACGGCTCTATGCACCGTTGGCACACAAGGCTCAGGCCTAAACTATCGCGGCTACGATGTCGATGACCTAGCCGACAACTGCATCTTCGAAGAAGTCGCTCACTTGATCCTCAAAGGCCACCTGCCAACGCAAGTGGAGTTAGACGCATACCAAGTCAAGCTTCACGGCCTACGTGACTTACCAGCAGCGCTTAAAGCAGGCTTAGAGTTGATTCCGGCCGATGCCCACCCGATGGACGTAATGCGAACCGGTGTTTCGTTGCTCGGCAACCTCGAGCAAGAAATGAGTTTCGAGCAACAGGGTGACAAAGCAGATCGCATCTTAGCCCTACTCCCTGCCATGGTTGTTTATTGGTATCGCTTTGTTAAAGACGGCACACGCGTGAGCACAGATACCGGTGCCGCTACTATTGGTGGCCACTTCTTGCATATGTTACACGGCAAAAAGCCAAGCGAACTACACCAGCAAGCAATGAACGTATCGCTTATTCTTTACGCCGAGCACGAATTCAACGCATCAACGTTTAATGGTCGCGTAGCGGCATCAACGCTTACCGATATTCATTCGGTGATTACTGGCGCAATCGGTACCTTACGCGGCCCGCTACACGGCGGTGCCAACGAAGCGGCAATGGAGATGATTCAGCAATGGTCGTCAGCCGATGAAGCCGAGGCCGCAATCATGCAAAAGCTGGCCAACAAAGAACTGATTATGGGCTTTGGCCACGCTGTCTATAAAGAGCGCGATCCGAGGAATGCGATCATCAAAAAATGGGCTGAAAAGCTTGCCGAAGATGTTGGTGATACCGTCCTCTACCCAGTATCGGTTCGCTGCGAAGCGGTAATGAAACGTGAAAAAGGCATGTTCTGTAACGCCG
>JAESTB010000328.1 GCA_016763815.1 Arenicella sp. | reverse complement strand
CTTATGTGCTAGATCAATCTCGAATAAAAGATTTACGTACCAGCGTCGAAACTGGTAATACGCAAGCCGTTTTAGATGGCGACTTAAACCAATTTATCGAAGCCAGCTTGAAGCAGGGCCTCTGAGAATAAATTTCTTAACCTTTTTACTGTGAAGAAAAGAATACCGTGAGTGATACCAATAATACCGATCAACCTCAAGTTGATGAAAACGACCTAATCCGTCAACGTCGTGACAAACTTGATGCATGGCGAACGTCAACTCAAGCCTACCCAAATACTTTTAAACCGGCGAATCTGGCAAGTGCTTTAATTGCCGAGTACGGTGAAATTGAGAAAGAAGCCTTAGCAGAGCTATCAGTTGAAGTATCGATTGCTGGCCGTATGATGAGCTGTCGTATTATGGGCAAGGCCAGCTTTGCTCATATTCAAGATCGCACTGATAGGCTTCAGGTGTATGTCTCGCGTGACGCGCTGCCCGAAGGCTTCTACAACGAAGAGTTTAAAAAGTGGGATATTGGCGATATTGTCGCCGTCAAGGGCATGCTGTTTAAGACTAATAAGGGCGAGCTAAGTATCAAGGTTAGCCATATCGAGCTTTTGGTTAAATCATTACGACCACTGCCTGATAAGTTCAATGGTTTGAAAGATAAGGAAACCTCATATCGTCGACGCTATGTAGACCTGATCATAAATGAACACAGTCGTAAGGTATTTACAACACGATCCCAAATAGTAAATTACATTCGTAATTTTTTGATTGATAAAGAATATTTAGAAGTTGAAACGCCGATGATGCAAGCTATTCCCGGTGGCGCTGTGGCACGCCCATTCGTGACACATCACAATGCTCTGGATATGAAATTGTTTTTGCGTATTGCTCCGGAGCTGTATCTAAAACGCCTAGTTGTTGGCGGTTTTGAGCGAGTATTTGAAATCAATCGTAATTTTCGTAACGAAGGTTTAAGTACTCGTCATAACCCAGAGTTTACGATGCTCGAATTCTATCAAGCCTATGCTGATTACCATGACTTGATGGATATAACTGAAGAAATGTTCAAGGGCATTGCACAGACTGTTACTGAAAGTGGTGTAGTAAGTTATCAAGGGCAAGATATTGATTTTAACAAACCGTTTAACCGCATGACCGTGGCGCAATCAATCCTGCACTTTAACCCGAGTTTGAACGAAACCGACTTGCAAGACCGAGATAAGCTGGTTGATTATGCCAAGGAACTAAAGGTATTGATCAAAGACAGCTACGGTTTGGGCAAAATTCAGATTGAAATTTTTGAGAAAACCGTTGAAGAACAGTTAGCCGAGCCTACGTTCATTACGGCCTATCCAGTGGAAGTGTCGCCATTGTCACGCCGAAATGATGACGATGACTTTATCGCAGATCGTTTTGAGCTGTTCATCGCCGGGCGTGAAATTGCCAATGGTTTCTCTGAACTGAATGACCCCGAAGATCAAGCTAGCCGATTTCAGCATCAGGTCGCCGAAAAAGACGCTGGAGACGATGAAGCCATGCATTACGATGCTGATTATGTTCGAGCATTGGAATACGGAATGCCTCCAACAGCCGGTGAGGGCATTGGTATTGATCGCATGGTCATGCTGTTTACCGACAGCCCATCGATCCGTGATGTATTACTATTTCCTCATATGCGCCCCGAAGCAGACCCAAGTTAACTATAAAGGTCGCACAGCTTAAACGACGCACACTAACTAATGGCAAAAACTAATTTATCAATCATGATTGGCTCGCGATACTCGCGTGCCAGACGTCGGAATGGATTTATATCGTTCATCTCTGCAATCTCAATTCTTGGGGTTGCAATCGGTGTTTGGGTGCTGATATCCGTTATCTCTATCATGAACGGCTTCGGCAATGAGTTACGGGGACGAATTCTAGACGTTGCCCCACACATCTCGATTACTGGCCAAGGCAATCGTTTAAATGATTGGCAAGCGCTTACCAAAACGGTTGATAGTAACCCCGAAGTGCTTGGCCGTGCGCCTTACATCTATGCCCAAGGCCTGCTGACGTTAAATGGCGCGGTGACCGGTTCATTGGTCAAAGGAGTGCTCCCTGAAGAAGAAATTAAGGTTTCAGAAATTGCCGACCATATGGATGTCGGTAGTTTTCAATTACTACAAAAGGGTAAATACAATGTAGTTCTAGGACGTGGGCTAGCGGCAAAAGTTGGCGCCTCTGTGGGCGACAAGGTTACCTTTATCTCGCCACAAGGTCAGTCGACTCCGGCTGGCTTAATGCCGCGTTTACGGCGCTTTACCGTGGTAGGTGTGTTCGGTGGCTTAGGCCCCGACGAATTCGATAGCGCCTTGGCCTATATACACATGGCTGATGCCGCAAAGCTCTATAAAACCAACGACAGCGTGACCGGCCTTCGGGTTAAATTGAAAGATCCTTTTGTTGCGCGTGAGGTAACGGCTCAGCTGGCTGATGAATTAAATTATCGCTTTTATGTCGATAATTGGACTACCCAGCATAAGAGTTTTTTTCGAGCATTAGAGGTCGAGCGACGCATGGTCTTTATTACTTTATTCTTGATTGTTGCGATTGCTGCATTCAATATCGTATCGACTTTAATTATGGTCGTAACCGATAAGCGTGCGGATATAGCGATTTTGAGAACCTTGGGCTTGTCGCCGGCCAAGGTTATGGGTATCTTTTTTGTGCAAGGTGTTACTTCCGGCGTAGTGGGCACGGTTATTGGCGCTATAGCTGGAGTGCTTACCGCGTTGAATTTGGCTAATATTATTGCCTTCATCGAAGGTCTTATTGGCTACGAATTGCTACCCGCGAGTGTTTACATTGTGACGGATTTTCCAGCCGAATTGCGCTGGGACGACGTCTGGGTGATCGTCATAACGTCAATAACAATTAGTATGCTAGCAACCTTATACCCTGCGTGGCGTGCGTCAAAAACCGAGCCTGCCGAAGCGCTACGGTACGAGTAGGTCACGATTATGAGTCAATCAGGAATTTTGCGCTGTCACCAGTTGGGCATGACCTATACCGAGGGGCCCAATGACGTTGAAGTGCTGTCAAGTATTAACTTGCAGATAGAAAGAGGCGAGCGTATTGCCATTGTTGGAGCCTCCGGTTCTGGTAAAAGTACGCTGTTGCACTTGCTTGGTGGTTTGGACTTGCCGACCACCGGATCGGTTTGGGTAGACGGTCAAGAACTATCGAGGATGTCAGATAAAAAGCGCGGCTTGATTCGTAATCAATACCTAGGCTTTGTTTATCAGTTTCATCATTTGTTGCCCGAATTTACCGCCGTAGAAAATGTCGCCATGCCGTTGTTAATTCGTGGCGACGATACTAAGCAAGCTAAAAGAAAGGCGTCAGAACTTCTCGAAGAAATTGGCCTCGGCCATCGCTTAGAGCATCGACCAATAGAGCTTTCAGGTGGAGAGCGTCAGCGCGCTGCGATTGCTCGCGCGCTGGTTACCGAGCCTAATGTTGTACTGGCCGATGAGCCAACCGGTAACCTTGATGAGAACACCGCCCAAGGTGTATTTGATATGATGATGTCGTTGAGTCAACGAATCGGTACAGCGTTGGTAATGGTCACTCATGATACTGGCCTGGCGAATAAAATGGATAAGCGATACCACCTTGAGCTAGGCAGGCTTTCAAGCCATTAACTGGGTCATGGCTGTTACTTAGTAACCTTGGTGTTGGGGAGTTTTTGAG
>JAESTB010000327.1 GCA_016763815.1 Arenicella sp. | reverse complement strand
CATTTACAAGATATGACGGTCATGGTTGGGCATCGAAATCGACGTTATAGGGGCAAAAAAAACACCCACAATAATCAATACCTCGGCCCACTGATCAATCATGAGATGAACCGTTGTATAAGCTGCTATCGATGCACGCGTTTCTACAATGACTACGCTGGCGGCACCGATCTGGCGGCACAAGGTGCGCACGACCACGTCTATTTCGGCCGACAACAAGATGGCATACTTGAAAGCGAATTCGCTGGCAACTTAGTCGAGGTATGGCCGACGGGTGTCTTCACCGACAAACCATTGGTCAACGACTACACCCGCAAGTGGGATTTGCAATCAGCGCCATCGATCTGTACCGGCTGCGCATTAGGCTGCAACACATCCCCTGGCGAACGCTATGGCAAGTTAAAGCGTATACACAACCGATTTAACAACGACGTTAACGGCTATTTCTTATGTGATCGAGGTCGCTACGGCGGCGCCTATACGAACGACAAAAAACGAGCTAAATTTGCAGGTTTACGTGCAGACGACGGTCGATATAACGCAATTGAAAGCCAGCTCGCGATCGATACCCTAGCCAGCTTTTGCTCCAATAGTGACAGCATTGCGGCAATTGGTTCCCCACGAGCATCGATTGAAACTAACTATTTATTAAGACGAGTTGTTGGCGGCACCAATTTCAACAGTGGCATTGGCGACCATGAAGCATTACTGGTCAAAGAAATCAGCTCGATAATGCAACTCAATTCGGTAAACACGCCATCGCTGCGGCAAATCGAATCTGCTGATGCGGTTCTAGTTTTAGGCGAAGACGTTACCAATACAGCCCCAAGACTGGCCTTATCATTACGCCAGTCGGTGCGCAATTTAGCTAAGAAAATGGCAGCCGATATGCGTATCGCGCAATGGCAAGACGAGGCGGTGCGAGTGCTAGCGCAAGACCGTTTAAGCCCGCTTTATATAATTTCTATGGCCGATACGCGTCTCGATGACGTCGCCAAACAAACCATTACCATGAGCGCCTCAGATATTGCTAGGTTTGGCTTTGCGATCGCGGCCGAGCTTGATTCATCGAGTGATGCTATAGATGGTTTTAATCCGGCTGAAAAACAACTAATTAAATCCATTGCTAGCGATTTAAGCTCAGCAACCAAGCCGCTAATAGTCTCTGGAACCGGCTGCCAAAACCAATCTGTAATAAAAGCCGCCGCCGCGATTAACCGGGCATTGGATAATTCATACGGCATGCTGAGCTACTGCTTAAATGAAGCAAACACCTTAGGCGCGTCACTAATGCAAGATGGTTCAGAACCGTCGCTTAATGAACTTTGTGAGCGCGCAAGTAAAGGTCAAATTGAAACCTTATTGGTTGCTGAAAACGATTTATTTCGTCGCGCTCCGCGTCAGCAAATAGAAACGCTTTTTAGTAATATAAACAAGCTAGTGGTACTCGATTGTATCGATACCGAAACCTTGGCTCAATCTGCTCTAGCGTTACCGTCGTCTTCGTTCGCAGAGGCCGAAGGCACACTGATTAGCAGTGAAGCAAGAGCTCAACGGTTCTACCCTGTTTACCAACCCGCTGAACAACGCCAATCATGCTGGCGCTGGCTAACTCAGCTTGGCCAGTCCATCGGCTTAAAAGGTTTCGAAAATTTTACTGAATTCGATAATGTAACCGATAGTTGTGCCGATGACTTTGCTGTTTTAGCGGGTATCGTGGAAGCAAGCCCGCACGGTGACTATCGATATCGCGGCATGAAAGTTGCCCGACAAACTCATCGCAATAGCGGCCGCACGGCTATGCGAGCAGATATATCGGTGCACGAACCTCAACAGACAATTGACAACGACACTCCCTTCTCTTATTCAATGGAAGGCATCAATAGCAAACAGCCCAGTGCGCTTACTCCCTTCGTATGGGCTCCCGGCTGGAACTCCAATCAATCGGTGCATAAGTTTCAAGCTGAAGCGGGTGGCGCATTAAAGGGAGGCACGCCAGGCAAACGACTATTTGAAACCTCATCGGCCAGCTCTGGAGACGCTGATGGATATGAAATACCTGCCGATGAAATAACTAAGGCATTCAAGGCGGAACAAGGCCATTGGCGTTTGCTACCACTTTACCGAATTTTTGGCAGTGATGAGCTGAGCGCACGTTCGCCAGCGATAAATGAATTAACCGCCACGGCATTTGTCGAGATCTCACTCGACGACGCAGAAACCCTCGAGCTGCTTGACGGCGATGGTGTTTTACTTTCACTACCTGACACAAAGGTCTGCTTCGAAGTAATCATAAACGCGTCGATTACAGATGGCTGTTTAGGCTACAGCGTCGGCTTACCAGGCACTCCGTGGATTGCCCCTGAATCGTCAGTAACAATTAAGAAAGACCTCACTTGGAGCAATGCCCGTAACAGCAACAGCAGCAATAGTGAAAACAAACTAGCGAAAATAGCCATTGAGCTGGGAGTGTCGAATGTCTGATTTTTGGATTATTGTGTTCGCTATTTCAGTCATGCTTGGCGCCGTAGGTGGCGCTGCTGTGACGACTTGGTTCGAAAGGCGTTTACTCGGTTTATGGCAAGACCGCTACGGCCCCAACCGACTTGGCCCCTTTGGCATAGGCCAGGTCGCGGCCGACATGATTAAGTTATTAACCAAACATGATTGGGTACCGCCATTCGCCGATAAATGGGTGTTTATATTCGCCCCAACAGCGATCGTGGTGGCCATGCTATTGGGCTTTGCCGTGGTTCCGTTTGGCCCCGGCTTACAAATCATAGACCTAAACATTGGTCTACTGTTCTTTCTCGGCATGACCTCATTAGCGGTCTACAGCGTGTTGTTAGGCGGCCTAGCATCTAATAATAAATACGCGCTATTAGGTGGTCTACGGTCGGCGGCGCAAATGGTCAGCTACGAAGTCTTTATGGGTTTGTCGCTAATGGGCGTTGTGATGCTCAGCGGTAGCTTCAGCATGGCAGACATCGTTGAATCTCAGCGAGATGGCTGGTATTGCTTCTCTCAGTTCCTAGGTCTATTCGTGTTTGTAATCGCCGCGATTGCCGAAAGCCATCGACTGCCGTTCGATTTACCAGAAGCCGAGCACGAACTCACCGCTGGTTTTCACACCGAATACAGCGGCATGAAGTTTGCCATGTTCATGCTTGGTGAGTATCTAGGGCTGATTCTAATTTCGTGCATGATCACCACCCTATTCTTCGGCGGCTGGCTAGCACCATTTTCGCTCACCTTTATCCCGGCCATCATTTGGTTTTCATTAAAAACCTTTCTAGTTATTTGTTTCTTTATTCTTTTACGTTGTGCAATACCTAGGCCACGCTACGACCAACTGATGTCACTAGGCTGGAAAATCATGTTGCCTATCACCCTCATAAACCTCGTGATAACAGGCGCCGTGGCGCTTTGGATAGCCGGAGCTTAATATGCGTGATTTAGTAGAATCGTTAGTCAGCCAATTGAGAACGATATGGACTATTTTGCTGCACAGCTTTACGAAAGCCGAGACCGTTCAATACCCCGAGGAAAAACCCTATTTAGCACCGCGTTATAGAGGACGAATTGTTCTCACTCAAGACCCTGATGGTGATGAGCGCTGTGTTGCCTGCAACTTATGCGCGGCCGCCTGCCCTCCCGATTGCATCTCACTGCAACAAGGCACTCGAGAAGAAGATGGCCGTTGGTATCCTGAATTTTTCCGCATTAACTTCTCTCGCTGCATTATGTGTGGCTTGTGCGAAGAGGCATGCCCAACCAACGCCTTTCAGCTTATACCGGATTTTGAAATGTGCGAATACGAGCGCGAAAATATGATCTACGAAAAAGAACATTTGATGATCGACGGGCCAGGAAAATATCACGACTATAATTTCTACCGAGTTGCGGGCATGGAGATTGAGGGTAAGAAAAAAGGTCAAGCTGAGAACGAAGCCGAGCCAATCGACATAAGGAGTCTATTGCCATAATGGAATTGATACTCTTCTATATCGCCTCGACCGTGGCCATTTTAGCCACGGTGTTCGCTCTAACTCGGAGTAATGCGGCGCATGCACTTATCTATCTTATTGTTTCTCTTTTAGCGGTAGCGGTAATCTTTTTTTTACTTGGCGCGCCATTCGCCGCAGCGCTTGAAGTGGTTATTTATGCTGGCGCTATTATGGTGCTCTTCGTGTTTGTCATTATGATGCTTAACCTTGGCGAAGAAGGCAACCAGCGCGAACGCCAACGGATGCATCCGACGGTTTGGATTGGCCCATCGATTCTATCAGCGGTATTGTTAATCGAAATGCTATTAGTTATCGCTAACGTAGACGGCCCTCAAACTGGCGCGTTGATCGGTGCAAAGCAAGTCGGCCTTACCCTATTTGGGCCATATGTATTGGCGGTAGAAATCGCCTCTATGCTGTTATTAGCCGGCTTGGTCGGCGCCTACCATGTTGGCCGTCGATTTCGTTTAAGCGAACCCGCAGAAGCCATAGAACCCAGAGAAAATAGTGCAGAAAATCAGGAGCAAGCTTAATGGAAGGCCTAGCGATACCTCTAAATCATGTACTGATCGTTGCCACGTTGTTGTTCGTAGTAGGCTTAGCGGGAATTATGTTTCGCCGAAATATAATTTTCATCTTGATGTCGCTAGAAGTGATGTTAAATTCAGCTGGTTTGGCCTTTGTCGCCGCTGGCACAGCATGGCAGCAAGCCGATGGCCAAGTAATTTTTATGCTGATTCTCACCGTAGCTGCAGCCGAAGTATCGGTTGGCTTGGGCTTGGTACTACAAATACAGCGACGCTTTAGAACGCTCGACATGGATCAAGCCACGAGGTTAAACAGCTAATGTTGAATTACGTCTGGCTAGTCCCGCTACTCCCTTTTGTCAGCTCTGTGCTGTTAATCTTAACCGCTGGCCGGCTGCCACGTAAACTAGTGGCATTGTTTGGCGCCGGCTCGGTCGGCTTAGCGGCGCTATTGGTATTGGCCATCGGTTGGCAATTCATGCTATCCCAATCGCCCTATTCCGTGCATCTATGGACATGGATGAATATCGGCGATTTTTCACCCAGCTTCTCATTCTATGTCGATCAATTAACCTTGGTAATGATGTCGGTCATCACCGGCGTTGGCTTTCTAATTCACTTGTATTCAACCGAGTTCATGCAGCACGACAGCGATTACAGTCGCTACTTCGCTTACATGAATATGTTCGTCGCGGCGATGCTCATTCTGGTTTTGGCCGACAACCTGCTGCTACTGTACCTTGGCTGGGAAGGTGTTGGTGTATGCAGTTATTTATTAGTTGGCTTTTGGTACAAAGACCCTGCCAATGGTGCCGCATCACGTAAGGCTTTTGTGGTGACTCGCGTTGGTGATACGGCCATGGCATTAGGCCTATTTTTACTCTTCACTGAATTAAGAACCTTAGAAATTCAACCCATGCTAGAAGCAGCCAATAACACCTGGGTAATCGGCGACGCCATCCCCGCTATCGCGGCCCTGCTATTATTGGGCGGTGCGGTTGGCAAATCGGCGCAATTGCCTTTGCATACATGGTTACCTGATGCCATGGCTGGCCCAACGCCAGTAAGTGCCTTAATACACGCCGCGACCATGGTGACCGCAGGTGTATATTTGATTGCGCGCACACATGGTTTGTTTCTGTTGGCGCCTGATGTGTTAATGTTGGTCGCCGTTATTGGGCTTGCAACGCTTTTATTAGCCGCGTTTGCCGCTCTAAACCAAACCGATATCAAACGAATTCTGGCTTACTCCACCATCAGCCAAATTGGCTATATGTTTCTAGCGCTTGGTGTCGGTGCTTGGAGCGCTGGCATTTTTCATTTGATGACCCATGCGTTCTTTAAGGCTCTTTTGTTTCTGGCAGCGGGCGCGGTAATACATTGCCTACATCATCAGCATAATATTTTTAAAATGGGCGGTTTGAGAAGCAAATTACCAATTGTATTCTGGAGTTTTCTAATAGGCTCAGCGGCCTTAGCGGCACTACCCTTCACCTCTGGTTTTTTCAGTAAAGACCAAATACTCCTGTCGGCCTTCGAACTGCACGGAACATCAACTATAATTGGAGCACATATGGGCCATGGTTATGGGCTGGTGGTCTACTTGGTGCGTTGCTCACCGCAATTTATAGTTTTCGCTTAGTGTTTATTGTGTTCTTTGGAGACGCACACACCGAGCCCGATAAACAGCCAGGTTGGCGTATGGCTGGGCCACTTGCGCTACTCTGCGTATTGTCTCTTATTGGCGGTTGGTTCGCTCTTCCTCTTACTAGCGTTTTCCCAACCTCAGCTGAACACCACGTGAGTTATCTAATTGAAGGCATTTCAATTGCTATTCCATTGATTGGTGTGTTTATTGCATGGCTGACTTACTACAAAAAAAGCAACTCATTCTCAAGCGTTACCGACTCTTCTACTGGCCAAGCGCTTAGTCACTTTTGGAAAAGCGGATGGGCTATAGACACGCTTTATAAGCGCTTGATTGTGTCGCCGTATGTGGCGGTTTCTAATGCGATGCGTGGCGAATGGCTAGATAAAATCTATCACGGCGTAGTGAATATTTCTGTCGCACTGCATCAATTGCTTAGTAACTCACAGACCGGCAAGATGCGCTGGTACTTGACTAGCATGGTGTTTGGTTTAATCGTTCTAGTATCGATATTCGGGTGGGCGCGCTAATGTTAATGATATGCCTAATCTTGGTGTTGCTAATTGGCGGAGCTATTAGCTGGTGGTCTGAGCGATTTGGTAGTAATACCCCGCGTCTATTTGCCTTAGTGATTGTAATCGCTGACCTACTCTATTTACTGCTTGCTACCGCTAGCCTTTCGCCCGAGCCATTGGCTATCGGCGCTGGTTCAGGAGCAGCAAGCGCATCGACTTGGTTGTTAAGTTACCAACTAGACTGGATACCAAGATTTGGCATTAGCCTGCATCTGGCGATGGACGGCTTGAGCTTAATATTAGTTGCACTAACATTAGTACTAGGTGCGATCGCCATCATCTCATCTTGGAATGAGCAGAATCAACGACAAGGCTTTTTCCAAGCCAATATACTTTGGACACTGGCGGGTGTTATTGGCGTATTCCTAGCGATGGACCTGTTCTTATTCTTCTTGTTTT
>JAESTB010000326.1 GCA_016763815.1 Arenicella sp. | reverse complement strand
CTTTGCGGGTATAAATTATTGGTGACTGATACTAGCATTATAGGCTAAGTCGCCTGAAACCAAATCGCCTTAAACCAAGCCGCCTGAACGGGCAATTATCTTAGCCAGCATTTGGCCATTGACCTTGTTAGGCCGATTTAAGCGAACTTAAAAATAAGCCAAGGCCACCAACCGAAAGCACCAAAATAACGATTAAATCAAACGCACTCATCGATTGAAAAGTAAATTGGATCGACGATATAACGCCAAATACCAACGCCACGAGTGAGCCGCCAGCGAGTAGCCAGCCTAAATAATTTCGCGCGTTGTAGAAAACCATGCCAACACCAAACATAAATGGAATCATAACCATGCCGCTGGTGACTCGATAGCCACCGACACTATAAAGTCGGGCACCAAAGCCGTAACTACTATAAACATTGATTGAATTAAACAGTAGGTAGAGCCCACCACATAACATAATCAAACCAATAATGAATCTCCCCGACCCGCCAGTAGTTCCGCCTGCTCCTCTCATGATATATCCTTTGGTCTTACGCTGTTTAATTTATAGTGTAATTTTGTAGGTAAGCAAACGAATTATCAAGAACTCATTTAGGCTCGGCATAGATATGTTTTGCGCAGGCTGTAGTAGAAAATCCAAATCGATAATAGCGCGATTATACTTGCCCATAATAAGTGGCCCCCGATCAGTTGCTGTGCAATTGCGGCGGTATCTGAATGTCGGTTTTGACCGTCAACCAACGCGCTGGATGAGAATAGGTAAGACATGGTGCGAGTGAAAGTATCGACTAGCATATGTACTCCGAGAAACTGAATCAAGAAGTGTTGTAATGCGGCGCTGCCTTTTTGTGATAAGCATAAAAATAAGGTGCCTGTCGGTAATAGAATGAGTAAGCCGAACGCGGACCGTACCCATAAAAAGCAACTGATCAGTATGAATAGGCTAAACACCAAAAAAACTCGAGATGAGGTTTGCCTACTTTTTCCGGCAATAATAAACGCGCCACCAATGATCGAGGGTGCAAGTAAGCCGCTGGCCGCAATAGCCGCTTGACGCCAACCGGCCACCGTCTCGGTTCTAGCGAGCCCGGAGGCGTTCTGATAAATCTCTATTTGAATCAAATTGCCGCCGCTCAATATGGCCATTAGGCCGTGGCCCATTTCATGAACAAAGGTGGTAATAATTACGAATGGCCATTGAATAAAGTGCCCAAATGGAAGCATGTTTAATACAAAAAAGGTAACCGCCGCGAGTACCAGTATTAGCAGGCCTCTAGAACGTCCCGTTTGTGCCGTTGTCATGCGTTACCCTATTAATTTTCATCTAATTGATGATTCTAAATGTTAATCTGCTGCTATAGCAATTAGAACCGTGTTTAATTCTAATCTGCCGATCATGACTAATTGAAAAAAACAAAACCAAAAATTAAGGATTTATAAATATGCCAAAGAAATTTCTCCTAATCTGTGCGCTGTTAGCATCCATTTCTGCTCAGGCTCAAGAATCAGAAGTGTCTGCAAGATCAGCGCTGTCTACCTTGCTAACCCAAGCGATAAAGTCCGAGGTTCGTACTGCCGCTGAGGTCGAACGAGACCGTAATAGACGTCCGCTTCAGACGCTTGAATTCTTTGGTATTACGCCTGAGATGAAAGTATTAGAACTGATCCCCGGCGGTGGCTGGTACACCAAGCTATTAGCACCGGTGTTACGCGAAAAAGGCGAGTTATACGTTGCGATTGGTATCTCTCGAGTCAAATCAAATTTATTGGAAATGCCTGGCCTGGATAAAATCAAGGTGCTTGAGCCTGAGTTTGAGGTCACCGATGGTGAAGATAACCTTCGTACTATCAACAAATTCAGCCTAAATGAGAAGGGCTTCGATGCAGCACTTACCTTTAGAAACATGCACAATTTTGATGCAGCGGGGCGTAAAAACATAAACGATGCAGTATTTCAAGGTCTCAAGAAAGGAGGCATCTACGGTATTGTTGATCACACTCGGCGGCATATGGAGCCAATCACGCGAGAGAATCGTCGACGAGTTGACCCGGTTACTATTATCAAAGAGTTACTTGATGCCGGTTTCGTATTTGAAGGCTACTCTGACATGCATTACAAACCCGACGATGAGCTGCGGTATGAAGTTGGGCGTAAATCGGTAACCGGCAATACTGACCGTCTTACCTTTTTGTTTAAAAAGCCATAGTTTAAAAAGCCATAGTTTGAAAAGCCATAGTTGGCGCCTTTTACGCACAGCTAGGTTTCGGGGGCTATTATAGAGTTTTACTTTTTAAAATAATCTCCACCAAAAAAGCCATATCACTTTAAGCGATATGGCTTTCACCGCTACTAAACCACTTTAACCCTAATAGCTTGAACCCAATCTGGGACTATAAAAGACGAGGTTGGACGAAGTCTCATGTCTGCGGTTTACTTTTCAATTAGGCAGAATGATACTCACATCTGTCATTTGATACCCGCCAGATTCGACTAGTTGGAACCGCCGATAATTACCAATTTCAAACACAACATAAAGTGATTTGTCTGCGTATCGCAAATCTCATAAATACTCATTTGAGGAAGAAAAAATGGAAAAAACTAGGCTGACAGGATCACTTAAACCATCAGATATACCAACTCACATAAAAAAATCGTTGGCCATACCACTTGATACCATGCAAGAGCTTACAGAACGACTAAACCAAGGAGGCGAACTGGTATTTAATGACGCTGAGCTCATTGTTGGGGTAATCGACCCGAAGGTAAATTCTCAACTTTTTATTGCGGCAGATACGGTCGAGTTAAAAAATAGTAAAATTGTGACAAATGGTAATACCATTATTATTTTTTGTAGAGAGCTAATTCAAGATGAATTATCAACCATTGAGGCCATTCCAACTGAGTCACGTAAGGCCAGTATTGAGAGTCAAGGAGATAGTGGGGGAGCGGTACACATCTTCACTACCTCTAAAATTCATGGAAAGCTTAATTTAGATCTTTCGGCACAGTCTGGCGGAGATGGTGAGAACGGCCGAAATGGGGCTAACGGACTTCCAGGGTCGCCTGGGGCTAATAAAGCAAGTGGAGCCAATGGCGGTAATGCCGGCAACGGCAAACCCGGCACAAATGGCGGCGAAGGTGGTGATGGTGGCGTATTGGAAATTCACTATATAGAAACCGCGGTTCAACAAGACTTAGATATTTCATTTATTTCTAAGGCAGGCACTGGCGGCAAAGCGGGCCAAGGGGGCACTGGGGGAGTTGGTGGTAGAGGTGGCAAGGGAGACGCAGGAAGATCTGACGGAATGGCAGGCAGTGATGGCAGTGATGGGCCCAATGGCACTGATGGAAAAAAGGGTGTCGACGGTGATACAGTTATCAACGAGGTCAAGATAGGTGATATTTTTAGTTTAATAAATAAGTCTCCATTTTTCAGAATTTAATGGGGTGTAATAGCTATGAGGCTGATAACTTCTTATTTTTTCAAGCCGCAATAACAGAAAATTTAGGACTGCGGAAACTGGGGACAGGACATTGTTAAACTCATGAATCTCCGCTTAGGGCAACCTAGTGACTATTTCAGCCTTTGAATAATACTGGTATCTCATTTTAGCTATGAGGTATCAGATATGTATACAACTCACACAAGCTCTCACTCTAAACAGCAACCGTGGAATAAGGGGAAATTGGTGGGCCAGCGCCCACCGCTAAAATCGCATGAAGTTTGGTCGATCCGCATACGCTTGCAGATCGATAACAACATCAAGGAACTAGCTCTGTTTAACTTGGCAATCGATAGTAAATTACGTGGCTGCGATTTAATTAAGCTCAGAATTTCAGGCGTTGCCCAAATGGAACGTATTTTATCGCGAGCAATGATTTTACAACAAAAGACTCAGGTGCCAGTTCAGTTCGAAATAACGAAACCTACTAGAGACTCACTGCAAATTTATCTCACTGACACTAGGAATGATTTAGACGACTATTTATTCAAAAGCAGATTTTCATCTTCTGAGCACCTATCAACGAGACAGTACGCATGTATCGTTAAGAAATGGGTTGCCAGTATTGGGCTAGATCCTTCTGTCTACGCTACTCATACGATACGACGAACTAAGCCAACGTTAATTTACAAGCGAACCAAAAACCTACGAGCTATTCAGTTACTTTTAGGTCATACAAAACTAGAAAGTACAGTTAGGTATTTGGGTGTAGAAGTGGAGGATGCTCTGGAAATTGCCGAGCAAACTGAGATCTAGCTGAAAATGCCGACGATTGTCTATTTACATATAACATCGTCGGTATGATACTCAAAGCTGCCGTTTGGGGGCAAAGTATATTTAGTTACAAATTTTATCGATAGATCTTTTCGCGATATTCTGAGGTGGCTAGTTCGATTACTCAAATAAACGAAAATTTAACCGGATGTAACTTAACTGTACATAATTATCGGACCTCAAAGTGATCGGCAGGAAGTTGTTTGTTCAATATTTGAGGATTTTAAAAAGTGTGTAAAAAACTGTTGGTTCTGTTTTCTTTATTTAGTATCGCTATTCTCTATTAGCGGCACTTCACATGGACAAGATAATCGAGTAGTTGTTGTTCCGCTTTTCGATGAAATTGAAATAAGGGGAGTGTTTCGAGGCGAGTGGCAAGAATCCATAAGCTACTCAGAATCGGATATAGTCAGTTTAGCTGGTAGCAGCTATATCGCTATTCAGTCCCACATATCAGATAATTCAAATTGTCCACCAGATAACGAATTTTGGGCAATAGTAGCTGAGTCTGGTTCGGCCATGCTCCGCACAACAGATAAACGCTTAGCTGTTATACGTATATTCTCTATGTAGAAAAACCTTTTAACTGGGGCTTCTTTTCTAGCCGCCATTGTCTATCGACGTGAGTGGTATAGTAAAAGATTGATAACCCTTAGTCATATAAAATGGATTGTTCCATGCGTCAGGTTCAGGGGTGCCACATTGAACAGCAGGCTTATTGCCTATTTCGAGATTTACTTCAACTTTTAGTTGATTACTACTCTTGTCGTCATTGCCAGTTTCAGGTTTACTAGTTACTACATAAACCTTGCATGCTCTTTCGCCATTTACTATGAAGTCGAATGAGCTTGTCCCACTGCCAGAATCTCTCAATTCACACAGTTCAATATGTGTTTCGCCAGAGGCAAGAGTCGCTCCGTACACATAGCTGCTACGAGTGCCAGTCGTCACTTTAAATTTCTTATAAGTACTGCCGTCTTCTGTGACCCCATTTAGTTGCGTCGAACTCCAATTACCGTCCCATGCTCCAACATAGTTCTTAAAGTTCAGCATTATTTTAAATTTGGGGTCTTTGCAGGCCAGCACAACGTCATAGGGGAAAAACATTAGAACCAGAAGAAAAATAAAATTATACTTAGAAGTTGGTGCTTTCAAGATTAATTCCGCTAAAGATTATTACTAATCCGAAGTATAGACTAAATCAGCAATCTAGTTGACTGCTGTCCGGCTAGAAGTTCGATAAAAGGTTCTTCTCCGCTTCCATGAGAAATTACTGGGACACCCAGATTAAGAGCAAGCTCATCGTACTAAACCCTCCATAATTTGACTTCTATATTTTCAGTAATTTTCGAATGAACCAAACATTTATTGGACTCGTTTCTAATTACGAGTCTGGCAATCAATGAGTTTTTGGTGAGTACCGTACTCGCTAGCACGTTCTAATTTGTTTTGATGGTCTTGTTTAGACTAGGCGAGTTCGATGATGGCCGGTCGAGGGAATCCGTTGGTATTTTCTGTCGCATTAGACTTGGCGTACGATGTGTTCTGAACCAACCCATTGTTTGAACTCCAGCTCAAAACGAGTTATCAGTATTTTCCAGGTGTCTTGGTTTAATGATAGTTGTTCGAGTATTGCCGAGTGTATCGGTAACCGAGAGGAGAGTTTCTCTGGATTGAGTCATCTTAACTCTCCTTTATTCCTTTAAGTGATTAGATTCTCAGATTAGAGTAGGATTTACAAGTGTTAGTTCTG
>JAESTB010000325.1 GCA_016763815.1 Arenicella sp. | reverse complement strand
CCGCCAAGAGCGGTTTTTTCGTCACTACTGCTTGAAATCTGATCGACCACTTCTTTCGGTATGTAAGCACCCATTTTTCGTTTCTGAACGGTTAAGGCTCGCTCATTGTCGAGCGACACCTTAAGATCATCAGCGTAATTTTTAACGTCGGAATATAGTCGCGAATTTTCAATAGCTATGCCAGCTTGCACCGCGAATGATTCAATTAGTAACACGTCGTTATCATTAAAGGTATCGAGTTGCTTACGATTTACTAGCTGTAATACGCCAATGATTTCATCTTTACTTACCAGCGGTGTTGTCAGAATAGAGCGCGTAACGAAGCCGGTGGCAATATCGACTTGCTTGTTAAACCGTGGATCAGAATAAGGGTCATCAACCACCTCAGTCTTACCATTTTTGGCCACGTGCCCAACCAAACCTTGCCCTAGTGCAATGCGTATCCCTTTAAGGTCATCTGAGACTCGGCCCTGCACGGTATGAAAATAGAGATCGTGTTTATCCTTATCCAGCAACAGTATTGAACTTGCTTCGACGTTAACTACGTCACGACTCTTTTCTAATACGGTGTCGAGTACCTTATCTAGGTTACCAACGCTACTCACGGCAACAGCAACCTCAGCCAGTGCCTTTCGTTCATCCAGTTGTATCACCAACTGGTCTCGTTGTTGCTGAATAGATTCAGTCGCTTGGCGTATCCGAGCATTTAGATGTCGAATGATCAACCAAGAAATAATAATGATTATCAGAACGACCATAAAGTACAAACAAAATCGATAAAACTTGGCGCTGTCTAAGGCATAGCTGTACCAACGATGATACTCGTCTGCGAAACTATCGAGTTCAACCGCAATCGGTATCGACATCAACTCGGCAATCAGCGAGTCGACACCCGGCTTTACCCGTAAAATCGTTTGCCCTTGAAGACTCAAGTCTTCAATTCGGCTGATCGAGTTCAAGCTGGTTGCGTTTATCTCCGTTAGATACGCTTGACCGGCTGCATCTAATCGACCAATTTGGTTTTTAATCGAAATCCCCAAACCAGGATTGGTGTCAAGATTGAACAATAATATGTCACGCAATAATGACTGAATTTTTTCGGTAATGGGTTTGCCTTGCTCAATTTCATTTAAGCTCTTGATAAGTTCTTGGCTCAAAATCGGGTAATAAACAATGGAGGTTTTCAGGTTAGCGTTTTCAGCCATAAAACGCTCTATTAGTAACTTCTTACGATCCATCACCAGCTGGTAATTAGCTAAGATATCCATCAAAATCGCAGTTCCTTTTGGCGCAATGTATACCGGTGGCCTAGCAATGATTGCGTTCAACCTGTTGATAGCCGCCAACTCTTGATTAATATTGTCAACGCTGGTGGCGGACCCATTGCGCAGCCGCAAAAGGTGTTGATCTAAAATTGCATCGCTCGCCTGTAAGTGCCTAATGCTTTCAATAAAACGCTGATGCTCGCGAGTGTCATCTATCGCAACTGACTTCCAAAAAAAGATGGCCATTAACAACACAGCAACCGAAATGACCCCAAAGCCAATAAAATACTCTGTCCGTGCGCTCATAGTTGTTTGCCGTTTTGATCGTCTTTTTCAACACTTGCTTCAAGACTCAACTTGGTGCCATTATATTCGCCCGTTAGGCTTTCTAAAAAGCTAACTAACAATTGTTGTTCTTGCTCCGTTAAGCGGCGGCCAAGTTGGTATGTTGTCATAGTTTGAATAGCCTCTTCTAAGGTAGCCGCACTACTATCATGAAAATACGGTGCGGTAAGCGCAATATTACGTAGGCTTGGCACCTTAAATCGATGTCGATCATATTCATCGCCGGTAACATTAAACCGCCCCATGTCGTGCACAGTTAGATCATTGCGGCCAGCAAAGTAATCTTTTTTAGTACCCATTCGCTGAAACATATTGCCGCCAATACCCTGACCTTGATGACATCGCACACAGCCAAGCTGTTGAAATAGTATAGAACCCGCTACCTGTTCCTCGCTCAAGGCATTCTCATCGCCTTTCAAGAACCGATCAAAGGCCGAATTTGGCGTGGTTAGCGAGCGTTCAAACTCCGCAAGCGCATGACTAACTGAGTCTTTTGTAACGCCTTCTGTGTATAGGTCAGAAAATTTCTTTGCGTAATCACTATTGGCTTTCACGCGATTAATTACGCCAGACCAAGTAGCCCCCATCTCCAATGGATTCTCAACTGGGCCACTCACTTGCTCTTCGAGTGTTTTGGCTCGGCCGTCCCAAAATTGCACAAAGTTCAAACTGGAATTAAACACCGTTGGCACATTGATTTGTTGTATGCCCCCGGCAATTCCAACAGACATCGGTAAGCCGTTGGTTCCACCGGCCTCAAGCCGATGGCATGTTGCACAAGAGATGGTATTGTCTCCAGATAATATGGGGTCGCTGAATAATTGAGCTCCGAGTGACACCTTATCAGGGTCTAGGCCTACAGCCGCTTGTATCGGTTGAATCGGGCCAAAAACCTGCTGAATGGTTTCTGCTGGCGGAGAGCTGCGCTGCGCTTCAACAAATTGCGTATCCGGTGATGATGGGAAAAACGATACTGCGATTACCAGCCCCGCAATTGCGATTACTGCAATCGTAATAATGAACTTCAAACAAGCCTCCTTAATATAGAATTTTTATTATTTAACACAATTATAGAGTAAGTCTGGCTGTGTATGTCGACAAATGCTAACTTGCCGAGTCAGTCGACTAAGTGTTTTACCGGCTAGCAATTATGTCGGAGCTAGGTTCAGGTATAAGCTAGGCGTATTCGAATTGGCAATCTAACCGCCATAAAGTGTAAAAAGGCTAGTTGAAAAATGGCGCCTATGGAACGACAACCTTGAATACTTTTATATGGCCCGACAGAATCGGATAACGCGGTCATGGACCCCATAACTTACTTCATTTGTATTAAGCAGCTAAGTTTGAAACATTTAGTGATAACTCCTCAAAAAAGGAGTTACCACATAAAGCTCGAAATCTCCGCTTTGCGCAGTGTAGTAGTTTTGTGCCGTTGCCGGGTCAATACTGGTAAAACGACCAATCTGGGGGTCGTATTGTCTTGTCCCGAAATAGATCAGCCCCATCTCGTCATCCAACGGTTTGCCCGAGTAACTGATATTATTTTCAGGTCCGATTTCGGTCTGACTCAACTCACCACAAAATAGATAGTATTCCGCTCACCATTCTAAGTTACCTAACTCATCACTAGCGGCGACAGGTGTGCCTTGCCCGATTGAATGAATATAGGTGCCTCGGTCATAAACTTGAGATATTTTGCTTAGAATTGATAGCGCAGTTTCACAAAAATATTACTGCTATTACGGTTCTCCCAAGATTGGGAGAACAGATTACCGAACCCCTCGGTATCATCTAAATTAGTATTGCCACCTCGACTGTAGACTACAAATAAATTTGACAAGGGTGCTAATTCATAGCGATACCTTACTTGCAGAGCGGTTGTTGAAAAGCTGAAACTATCAACGCTATCAGAGCTCCGTTTTGCGTCGCCTCTTGGCAGAACAGTTAAGCCATTTAAGGCATCAGCGGAAAAACCAATCCATTCGAATTTAATTCTAAGCTCTTGATTTTCGGACAACTTGGCATCGAAATCTAGGCTTGCTTGTGCTTGCTTTCGGTCGTAAGAACCAAGCCGATTACCGCTTATCCAGTTAACCCAACTATCTGTTTGCGTATAAGTGAGCCCTAGCGTGCTTGAGTACCTATCGGTGAATTGGTAGCTTGGATGAAGATGAAGCCTAAAGCCCTTTCCCCCAATGAATGTGTCGCTCCAATTAATATGACCATGTCCTCTTAGCTTACGGGTATTTTGGGCCACCCAAGTGGTTTGGAAATCATAACCTGATTTCGTATTCAGCTGATTGTTGCCACGTGTAATTCGGTCATCCATTCCAGCGGAATACCCTTTAATGCGCCAAAAAAACGCTGAAGTGTCCTTAAAGTTCCACTCGTCTGAGAACTGAATATTTGTGCTTAAATGGTCGCCGCCGTGGTTATATTGGAGTTCGCTTAACAACGCTACTTCATGGCTATTTACTCGACTGTTTTCTGAAAACGTCGAGTTTCGATAGTTGTACTCGTAATCGAGTGCGTCTAAGTTTGCACGCGGCAGAAAACCTAAATCGTTAATATCAAAATCATCTCCGAAGTGGCTAATAGAAAGTGCCTGGCTGTTATTTTTAGATATTTGGTGTTCAACCGTTAACCACGCCGCACTGTCGCTTTTGGTATTGCGGTCATCTAAATCAACGTCTACAGAACTATGTAGTACCTGAGTTTTGAGTTGCACCGTTTTACCCCATCGATGCGTGTAATCAATCGCATTGATGGAAGCGTCTCTATTGAGGTCAGGACGAGTAACAAAGGTAGACGTAAAGCCAAGGTCGTAGTTATCGGTAGTATGTAGAATACGACCAGCATAGTAATCTCGACCTCGCGCTTCGCTTGCATCACCTTCAGATGCTACAAATATACCGTAGTTTAACCTTTGCTTGCTGTCGGTAAACTTTACCGCGCCGGTAATATCGCTAAACGGGTCTGCGCCTCTATCTGGTTGACTACCAATGCGACGTGTATGAATAACTCTGAGATTTTCAGGTCCTTGAACGTCAAATAGGGCTTGGTTTTGCGTGAAGAAGGGTCTGCGCTCACTAAAAAACACTTCATTTGGTGTGAAATTTACCACTAGGCCATCACTTTCAACTTGACCAAAGTCAGGGTTGACCGTCACACTTAACTGCTTTCCATTAGACGATTTCCAAAAAAGATCCGCGCCAATATCTCCTTGTGTATCGTTATTGAGGGTGTCTTGTTTCGCTGAGATATAGCCAAATGTCTGAATCGATGACTGATTAAAGCTATCGATATTTAGTTTTGCAAAATCAGAAATGAACCTCTGACGATTCGGACTTGCCGGAACGTTGGAGTAACTAACGCCTAGTTGTTTCACATGACGAGATAAGTAGATTTTAATTCCTCGGACATATTGGTCGCTGTCAGTGCCGCCGGCCATGGCGACCATACTCCAAGGTAAATATACCTCCGAATACCAATGCCCTTGGTCCTGAGATGTTCGAGCTTGCCAGCTACCATCCCAGTCGTTGCTAAACTCATTTTCATCACGCCATATGCCGTCTTTAATTGAGCCACCATTGCCAACTTCAAAGCCGTAGGCAGCGAGACCAGAAGCATTGTAATCGATAATCACTTGATTGCTATCTGCACTCAAATCGCTGTCGCGCGCGGTCAATTCGGTGGAATGAGTACTCATTGGCTGAGTGTTTTTAAACCCAATATAGATGCCTTTTTGATTGGAGATCAATCGCACTTCAGTTGCAAATTCAGGCTCGCTCAACGAATAAGGGCTAACCGTCGTGAAGTCACTAATTACCTTAGCATCTTGCCACTCAGGCTCATCTAACTGGCCGTCTAGCGTGATGGCATGAACGGAACTGCACACAAGTAAACTTAGTACGCTAAAAGATGAAATTGCATTGAGCCTTGCCCGAGTAGAAAAGCGAACAAAGTTGGAGTTCGTGGTCATATTGAGTAGCCAAATTAGAGTGAGTTGGGATACAAGATGCGTAACTTTAAGATTTCGTCGCAATATGTGAAAAATAAATCATATCCCCACACTGTGTTGGTGTGGGGATATGGTAGCCGCCATTCAAACATGCATCTGACTTGTTTTAAGGGTTTAAATTCAACCTTAAACGATCGGCACTAAGTATTACTCAGATCGATTTCCTGCGGAAGCACAAACCAACGCAATGCCTCGGCTTTCGCTGGTAGATCAACGCTATGACGGGTTTCGCTAGAACGGTCACGTAACAATTCCTGCTTCGCTTGTTGCAGATAGCTTGCGAGCGTATCTAGTTTTTTGTGCTGATTACTGACTGCATCTTGCCGTTCAGTAAATTCGCCGACAAGGTTGAAGTCAATTTCATCAAATCCAGCGGGAAGCTCTCTGACGTGCCCTTGATAGCGCCACAGTCCTCGCTGAGAGTCGAAGTGGTAATAAGGCAGCAAGCGCCAAGCATGGTCGGCTAATAGTTCAATTGCGCCGACGATGTATTCAAATGTGGCCTCGTCAATGAAGTAGTTGAAATTCACCCGAACCCAGCCTGGGCGAAGTGCCATTTCGCCCTCAATTACCAGAGCTTCTAACTCTTTACTTTTAGCCAGTTCCAAGCCTAGTAGATGGTGTGCATATGGACCTGCACACGAGCACCCACCGCGAGATTGAATTCCAAATAGATCGTTTAAAACAGCAACCAAGAAGCCATAGTGCAGATCCATTTTTTTATGCGTAATTGTGAACGAGACTATTGAAAGACGAGGCGCCGAAACGTTCCCTAGCACGTTGATATTCGGATGATTGTTCCAACGCGCTAATGCACGAGTCACGAATTTAGTTTCTAGTTTTTCAATTTGATCCACTCCAACTTGCTGCTGAAGTCTAAAGACTAGCCCAGCGCGGATCGACTCCACGATGCCTGGTGTGCCGCCTTCCTCTCTGCGTTCAAAGTTATCCGAATAGCAATGGTCAACGGGTGTAACGTAGGAGACTGTGCCACCTCCCGGTACGGCGGGAACTCGGTTCTGTAAAAGCTTGTTAGCAACAACAAGGAGGCCAGGAGTACCGGGGCCACCAACAAATTTATGTGTGGATATAAACACCGCATCTTTGCTCGTGTCACTCTTTGTGCTAACACAGCCCTGAACATCTATCGCCACGTAGGGGGCCGCAGCCGCGTAATCCCAAAATGACAAGGCATTATGTTTATGCAGCAGTGCGGTGATTGCGTCGACATCAGTTTTTATTCCCGTAACGTTAGATGCCGCCGAAAAACTACCAATTTTTAAGCTGCGCTGGCTAAACTCTCCAAGGCGTTTGGCCAGCTCTTGCTGGTCAATTCCGCCTTGGTCATTGAGCGGTATAACGACCAATTCCACTATACATTCACGCCATAGGAGTTCATTCGAATGATGTTCGTAAGGGCCAATAAACACCACTGGTCTTTCATCAACAGGAATAAGTTGCTCTAGTCGATAGCGTGCATTTAAGTCGGCTGGAATCCGAAGATTAAGTATTTCAATTAGCCTATGGATTGCCGCAGTGGCGCCCGAACCACAAAATATTACGCTGTATTGGTCCGGCACGTTTAGGGCTGACTTGATCTCATTGCGGGCTTGCTCCCTCAGTCTCGTAGTCACCGCTCCAGTATAAGAGGTTTCAGTGTGGGTATTCGCGTAGTACGGTAAAACACGATCACGAATAACATCCTCTATAAACGTTAACGATCGGCCCGACGCCGTGTAGTCTGCATAAACTATTGGTTTGTTACCAAACGACGTTTTAATTGACAGGTTGTCGCCAATTACTGAATTACGGATCTTTTTGAGGAGCTTACTCATGGCGAATTAATATATGCTGGTTGAATATAAGTTAGATAATAAACCCTCGATGCAAAAAAAATGTTCCTGTTTTGGTGTACATTTAGGCGTAAATCGGAAGAAAATTTCGCTTCCACTCATATAATATGTTTCTCATTTTGAGCTGCATTTCTAACCAGCTAAGCACAGTTATGAAACTGAATAAAACAGACATCTTGATACTCACCTTACTTCAACAAGACGCATCGATGTCGGTCGAAGCGATTGCCAACAACGTTGGTATTTCCAAATCTGCATGCTGGCGTCGAATCCAAAAATTTGAAAGCAACGGCGTAATCCAAGGTCGATATACAGTGCTTAACCCACAGGAAGTTGATCTATCGCTAACAGCCTATATATCAGTGCGAACAAATCAACACGATGATGGTTGGTACAAAGAATTTAAGGAGCTCGCTGAGTCTCTCGTAAATGTGCTCGAAGTGTATAGAATGAGCGGGGATTTAGACTATTTGCTTAAGGCCGTGGTTTCTGACATGGCGAGCTATGACGTACTCTACAAAAAACTTGTGAAAGCAAAACTACTAGATGTAAGCGCGGCATTTGTCATGGAAACACTTAAGCAGACAACCCAGCTCCCACTGAAGCCTAGCCTAGCCTAGTGTGTTGTCAAATTAGAGTCAGAATTAAATAGTAGCGTGCTAAACTACTGAATTATTATTGGAGATAATTTTATGAAACTCGTGGCCAAACTTCTCACCCTGTTCGTGGCGATCAGTCATGTCGGCATTATGGTTCTTGAAATGTTTTTTTGGAACCACCCGGTCGGACAACGAATCTTCGCCATGACCCCTGAGGTCGCAGCCGCTAGCGAGGTGCTAGCGATGAACCAAGGTCTCTACAATGGTT
>JAESTB010000324.1 GCA_016763815.1 Arenicella sp. | reverse complement strand
TTATCATAAAGAAGAAATAACTGGGCCATCATATCTTCCGACAAATCGTCCGGTAACTTATCTCTATCGCCATCAGATAAAACTTGCAACATTCGTCTAAGGTAACTATTGCTGGACACAAGATAACCAACATCAGAATGTTGATTGAGAACTGTTTCTACCTGATCGATGTAATCCACAACATCTTTTCTAAATAGGGCTTCTTCTTCTTTGCCTGTGAATTTGATTGTGAGAGGAATAATGCCATCAAGTTTATCTTTAAAGGCTCTATCATCTACCCGCAATTTCGATTCTTCTGGGTAGAAGGAAATCGTTTCGTAATCCACTTTTACATTGATAGCGTAAAAGGCCGAAACCATGAACAACACTGACATAATACCGACAATTACTTTAGGCGAATTTTGCCACGCGGTATTACAACTATTAAGACAAACTTGTATGCCCCGTAAAAGCAATGATTTCTTATGGCTAGGGCGCGACCGTTTATTGAGCATGAGCAACGCGGGAATCATTACAATACTAAAAATAAACGCAAAGAATATGCCAACGGCGACCATTATCCCGAATTCGCGAATGAATATAACTTCGGTATACGCAAGCGACAGAAACCCACAAATAGTCGTGACGCTGGTTAATAAAATGGGTTTAAACAACTTTGTTACAGCGGCTTGAATCGCCTGTTGTTTAGAAAGCCCATCTTGCGACAAGCTACGATAATAATGATTTAATACATGTATCGCGTCGGCAACAGCGCTAGCCATAACAAATATCGGCGTCAAACTCGAAATCATGTTCTGTTTCAAACCAGCCAGTGGCATTACACCCATGGTGCAGACTAGGCTAGCAACAGCGATAAGAATTGGCACATAAATACCTTCAATATTTCTAAAGCATAAAGCCAGCGTTATCATTATGACCAGCAGTATAAAAGGAAAGAAACGCTTGTTATCCTGCTTAATAATGTGGCTCATTTCATTGAAAACAACCGCTGAGCCTCCCACTGCAATAGTGTAATCGTCAGAGATGTTTTGAGTCATTTCATTAATGAGATCATAAGTTCTAATAACCGGCGATGTATAATCGTTGGGCACGGCAAGTTCAACTCGAATCACCGTTGCATCTAAGTCTTCAGAAACAACCGATCTCATTAATAATGGGTTGTCCATCACATGCTTAGATAAAGCCTTAAGCGACTCCGGGTCCAGTGACCTATTAGCCAACAACTCATCGATAATCAGCACATCATCTTCATTACGAATATCTTCTATATTGGTAATGCTGCGCACTTGAATAATGGGGTCTATAAAAATCAAAAGGTCATTCAAAAACGTCTCATCTTTGCCCCCCAATTGAGAGGTGCTCAGAAGGTGAGAGCGTAAATCTTCTATTGCCTGGGTATCGCTTGGGCTTAGTCCGTTTTCCAGAGCTTGCGCCACTAACGTGCTAGAAGCTTCGTCGCGCGCAAAGGTATTCAGTTTCTCAACATCACTGTCACGAACCAAATTTATAGCTTCAAATTTTTGAGTCAATTCACTTACAAGCTTCAGTGCAGCAGAGTCAAAAACCGAGCCTGACTTAGGTGCCACCATAACCGATAAGGTCGCACCAGTTGATGTGAATATTTCGCTGAGTTCGCTATCAATCACGCGAATTGGGTGAGATTTATTCAACACGTAGGTAGTTGAATTTATCTCAAGGTCTTTTAATTGAGCTCCTAAAGTAAAAATGAGCAGCAAACACAAAGCAAGAACCGTTTTTGGGTTCTGCGTAATCGTGAGTACGAATCGATTGAGCCAACTATTGTGACCGTCTGTTGCTGTCATAAAAAATCCTCATGGGTAGTCGCTCAATCGATACGACGTATTTTTAAAAATCTGTAACTAATTGATTGTATTGCCATCATTGGCAAAAGAAGAGTAAGTTTAGGTCCTATTCGATAAATTATTCAGTAGCAAGTGATCGAAATTTAAGCGATGCAGTTAATATCGATGGTTACTAAACGACAGCTGACTTTAACCAAAGGCAAGACTTTGATGCATTAACCACGTAGACAAGTATCCAACATTTGGCAACACTTTCAAAGAACTTTTCTCATAGAATTGGACATAATGTGGTCGAACTAGAGTCATAGCGTTGAGCAACTCATTGACGTGCTTGGGCTACCAATATCGAGCGATATTTAACTGAACTGAGCTGCTAACCAATAGGAGCATTATAAAATTGGTCGTCGTCAGTTCGCCGCTTTCACAACTAAAGCCGCTTACAACATGGGGGGCATACGAGTATCAATTTCCGGCTTACTATCGAAAATCAAACCTCCGATTGTTTGCGCTTGAAAAAATGCAATGGATATTCAAAGTAGTTCGATGTCTCCCCAGTGCTTTGTATGGTTGTATCTAATAAAACGATTAAATTTTCTAATTTTAAGCTATATAAACCTGTTACTTAGATGTAAGCTTTAATCGTTTATCGCGTCAGATAAATTAGTTTTGGTTTCAAACTGCCTGACAGTTTTTGAATGGAAGTCAATTGATCCTAAACAACAAAGTAAACTCTAGAGCAACAATAATCATTCAGGATAAAGTTACATGAATCAAGGACTACTATCTTTTCCGGTACTTGCAATAATATTGCTTATAGCATCTGTACTCATAATAATGTTTCGACGTAGAACAAGTGCCGTTGCTCGAGGAGATTTAACTTCTGCTTACTACAAAACATATGACACGGTTCAAGTCATTCCGCGCGAAGTGAGGCAGGCCGAGAGGTGTTTCGTCAATCTACTTGAGACAACGCCTATATTTTTTGCTATTTGCCTATTTGCCGTTTCGCTAGGAAAAGTTGACCTGATATTTTTGGTCATGGCTTGGTTTTATGTTGCTTGTCGCTTATTGCAAAGCATTGTGCATATTACATCCAATAAACTAGGCCCTCGTTCACAGTTATATATGCTCGGTTGGCTAATAATGTTAGCGTTCAGTTTTAGACTTGGCTGGATGATTATTTAACCAGATTAGTTGGATATGTTCGAGTTCGGGCTATCAATTAGCCTGATCTCGAAACATAAAGCGAATCAAGTGCGACAGTCTTAAGGGTGTTTTGACATATCGGCCCAAAAGTCCTATTTTGACGACCTAGCAAGGGCTCCATTCCTTCATAGCCTCCCATATTAGTCTGTACTCTAGTAGTCGAAGACAGCATTGCTACAGTTAATACATCGCCCTCGGCGATTCACTATTGTTTTGTGGCTTTTTTAACCCAGTAGCTGCCGGAATTGTCAGTCGAAGCGGTGCGTTGCTAGTGGTTGTCTGAATAGGCTTGGCGATCGATAGGATCGGCCCCAACTCAGTTGCCAAAAAAGTGTTCAAATCGAGTGGTGAGTTGAGCCCATGCTTCTTCGTCAATGGAACGCCGTTCAAGAATAGGGGGGGGCTAGTATCATTGTGCCGCGCTTGTCGTCTCGAATGATCCGCCCAGTGCCGTTATCAGCTCAAGCTAGTCAGGTAAATGAAAGGGTAGGCCCTGGGCTTCTGGATTGGAAATGGACAAACCTAATAAAAAAGCCTTATTGAAAAATGTAAAACCCTCTCAACGATATTTTGATGTGCCTCATGCCTTATTGTGGATAAAGATTCTTCATATTGCCATTTAGGCTACATGAATTGGTATGGAGCTTTATGATCCATATATCATCTTAGTCAGTGCCAGTGGCCTGGCACACAGATCCTAGGCATCAGTAAAAAAGGGTCTTTGGCGAACATACTCGCTCGCTTGGCTTGCGTTTAGTGAGGTATCCAAAATATATTTTGGTAAAAAGGCTTCTCGAAGTTGACACTAAAAAGGAACAATTCCGATGCTTTTATTTCGACTTATCGTTGATTAGAGTCAGTAGATATACAGTATTGTATGATTATAGGCATAGTGGTGATCAACTAGTAAGCCTCACTTCACCGCTAAAAACAGCAAATTGGATGTTAGTTTGTGGTGTTTTTTCAACGCAAACTTATTATGAAGAAATGTTTGCCAAATTGTGTTCACCGGCGATGACACATATCGGTATAATCATTCTATCCATTAGCTGTTGAGCCAAAAATAATAGTGATTAACCTCCAAAAATAATAGTGATTAACCTCCAAAAATCAAATTACCTTTGTTGCTGGCCTGCGCTGTTAATTTATGCGGTTTTGCTTAGTTCTTGCAATCGATCTGAGCCGAATATTTCTCAGATCAAGGACTATATTGAGAACTACCATGTAGCGCATGACTACCTAGTTGCTTCAATGGAATATGAGGTCGTTGAAGGGCAAGGTGGGCAGTTTGGTTCAATACGGGTCTATGGGCAGTTGGAATTGAGAGAACCTATGTATGTCGAAGACGTGGGCTATCATACTTTTCGCCAAAATGTGGCTGATGCACTAGCACGTAATCGTTTCTCTGAAAGAGAAATTAATCATGATATTTATGATCGAGTGATTCGTGCCTCAGCTCGTATGCCCAATAGTGACAGTGACTATTTTACTTTCCTAAAAGTCGAGCATGAGCGCGGTTTTGAAATCAACTTCTCAGCTGATTTAACATATAAAATTAGCAATGATGGCTTTGTCTTAGACGGCCCTCTGCGTCACGCTTTATTATTAGGTAATCCGATGGCCAAGTTTTCTAATCCGGTGGTAGATGACTCCGAGTTGGTTAATCAGGCGGTTAAAAATGTCCTATCTGAACAGACCAGATATAGCGAATTAATGAAGGAGAGTAGGGCCTTGCTTACGCAGCTGTGGGACAACGATTTTGGTTTTGTTATCTGGAATCGTAAGTTGCCTTATCTGGGAAGTGAAAATCTCGATTCGAATGAACAGTCGCAATTAACTGAGTTTAAGGACTGGCGGGGGGTATATCATATTTCGAATGTGAAGCCAGTGCAATTTAGAACGCCGCGCGCCTCCAACTTTTTCGAGTTGGGGTTTTATACCACTGAAGGTATAGCGACCTGTTTAAGGCAGACAGGGTTCATCGATGAACTAATTTTTTTAAAATCAAGGTTCGATCAATACTGTGAGTTTGGTAAACAATACCCTGTGTTTATTAAGTTAGGCTCTACCTTAGATGAGACTAATGCGTTCATTGCTTCGGTGCAATTCGAAGTCAATGGGGTCAACTCCGGTGAGCTTTTAAACAACTCCTCAGAGTATAGACGGGAACATAATGAGTTGGCCCGTTATAGTGACCAAAAATTTGTCACAATGCTGAGGAAAGGCTTTGATATTACACAGCATGTTCAAGCTGTTTTTGCATTGGCTGATTATCCCCCCAAAGAAACGGAACGTTTAAGCTTGAGCTATAATGTAGCTTCAAGTTTTGATCCCGTAGATGTTAACAAAGGCTTAGCCGAGCACAATGTCGCCGATATACGGTCAATTAACGAAATTGGGGCTTTAGATAGTGATGCAAAGGCATCACTTGATGTGAGTAGCACTGGGCCGCAAACTGAGGAAATAGATTCCGCCGAAACTTTGATGGTCAAAGCTATTCAGACAGAGTTGAAAAGGCTAGGCGTTTATAGTTTGAGAATCGACGGGATCGCTGGTGAGTACACATACTGGGGCATGAAGCACGTCCAAGAACGACTCGGTCGCACCGATATGAAAATCCCATCGAGTGAGTTTTTAGTATTACTGCGTGAATCACCAATTGACTCGATAGAGCCTCCTGAAGCTGCATTTGAGCCGAGTAAACCGGAGCAAAAGAAAAAAACTTTGATTGGAAACGCGTTTCGTTGGGTAGGCAATCAGTTTAAAAAGAAAGGTGATTGATTTTTTAGCAAACTAGTTCAGAGATGTTTTATTTTAATTTTTGCGGCTTGCCAATTTCTCTGATTGCCGGTCTTCGCCGCAGACAGGTTACTTAATGAAAAAATACGCAATCATACTGCTTGTTCTTGGCCTTATTGGCCTGGCGCTTACGATTCAGTTCTTTAACCAAGACCAAAAGCTTGATCAAACTGTCTTTTTGCAAACCACAGAGTCGATTCGTAACCTGCAGACCTTAGATAAAAATTTAAGGTTGTTATTGAACCAGTCGCGCTTTAATAGTCGTTTTGATCATCATCACCTGCGCGATACAAATTTTGAACTGAGTATAGAGTTTGATAATCTGCGTTTTGATGCTTTGTTTGAAGAAATTGAAAGTAGCTCCAAATTGAGTCAAACCGTTACAGCATTTGAAGAAGCGTTCACCAGCCGTGACGAACTATTAGAGCAATATATTATTGCCAACAGTCAGATCACTGAAAGCTTATTGGCTGTCAATCGTGTCTATCATGCCTTACAAACGGACAATCAGATTAAGCAACAGTCAGCCCTCTACGCTTCGATTGCTAAAATTCAATCAGACCTGTTCAACCTCACGTTAGGCGGAGGCCTATCCGGTGACTTTGAACTGCTAGAGCCCGAATTTGAAATACCGCTCGCCGTAAATAAACAGATGGCTGTGCATCGGGCTGCGGTAAACCAAATATTCGAGCAATACCCTGTAGCCGATACCTTGTATCAAGAGTTGCTTGCAATTAATACTGATCAACTACTTAACCAGATTGAATCTGATTATGCTGACTACCATAACAGCGCAATTGCAGGCTCGAATTCTCTAGGGGTGGCGTTGCTAGGTTATGGGGTGACACTGTTACTTGCATTGATTTTTTTCGGATATACGATTTGGAAAAATTATGCACTTTTAGAACAACAAGTTGCTGATCGTACAGAAGAGATTAAGAATGCTTACGAGGAATTACGTGAATCGAGGGAGCTATTAATACAGAACGAAAAAATGGCTTCACTGGGGCAAATGGTTGCGGGTGTGGCTCACGAAATTAATACGCCGCTAGGCTACGTAACGAGTAACGTGGATTTACTTAAGCTTAATTTGACTGATTTTGGCGAGCTAACCAGCAAGTTACATATATTAAGTGCAGAGTTTAGAGCTGATGAACCCGATGCTTCATCGGTTTCAACCCTGGTTGCCGAACTTGTCAAGATGTATAACGAACTTGAAACGAATGAGCTGATAGAAGAAAGTCATCAATTACTCGATGATGGGATTTTTGGTTTGACAGAAATTTCCAAATTAGTCGTGAGCCTGAAAGATTTTTCTCGGTTAGACCGTCAAGCCATTGAATCTATTGATATCCATAATTGCTTAGAGAGTTCCTTAACCATAGCCAGCAATCCAATAAAAGAAAATAACGTCAGTGTAGTGCGGGAGTTTGGCGTGCTTCCAACGATCACCTGTTTGCCATCAAAACTCAACCAATTGTTTTTAAATATCATCACTAATGCTTGTCAAGCAATGCACCAGCAAACAGGAGACTTAACGATAAGAACAAGCAGTGATAACGACGAGATTAGAATTGACTTTATTGATCAAGGTATAGGAATGGATGGACAGACGCAGCAAAAAATGTTTGATCCATTTTTCACTTCAAAGGAAATCGGACAAGGTACGGGCCTGGGGATGTCGATCGCCTATAAAATAATTGAAGCGCATAAAGGGCGGATTGAAGTTAGTTCAATCCTCAATCAAGGCACGACTATATCTGTTATATTACCTGTTAATGCCGTTTTAACTTAATGATTGTAATGATGAATTTTGAAAATTGAGGCCAGCCTATGAGTGATTCAGATAAGTTGTATACGATTCTTTTTGTTGATGATGAGCCTCGAATAACAAGTGCGCTGAAAGCATTGTTTAGACGTGAATATGAGGTATTAACGGCCAATAGCGGGCTAGAAGCACTGCAAGTGCTTGAGCAAAACAAAGTAGACGTATTGCTTTCCGATCAACGCATGCCTGGGATGTTGGGTAGTGAATTATTAGCTACCGTTAGCCAAACCTACCCTCAAACCATGCGAATACTACTCACTGGATTTATGGATCGGCAAGCAATAGTTGACTCCATTAATGATGGAGAGGTTTACCGTTTCATCAATAAACCTTGGGATAATATTGCAATCAAGGAGTTAGTTTCCGAAGCGGCAGCTGCATCGGAATTGCCTGCCGACACAGTATTCTTAGGTGATGGAACGGTGGTTGAGGGTGGCGCTGATAATGTCTTCGTGACCGCTACCAAGGGTAAGGCTATATTGATGACCGAAAGGAGTCAGGATACACGTCAGCAGATCCATAATTTTTGTCGAAGGCGAGAAATTATGATCTATAGTATGCAAAACTTCGAACAAGTTATATCGGCCGCTACCTCGCGGGAAAACATCGGTATGGCAATAATTGAGCTTTCGGATCATCGTTTTGAACAAACTATTCAAACAATCAATTTACTTAAGCAAGCGCGGCCTGAATTGGTCACAATCGTATTAACTAAAGAATACGACGCACACACAGCGGTTGATCTAATTAACCAAGGTCAAGTTTTTAAATATTTGGCTAAGCCTATAGCTCTTCATTCTTTATACAATTCGATAGACTCAGCCTTTCGTCGTCACCTATACCTTAAGGACAACATGATTTCTCAACAGCGTTACAAGGTCGAGAAACCAAAAGGGCGTATTGCAGCGAACCTGCAGTTGCTTTTCAGTCGTTTAGGCTTAACTAGCGTCAAATCAAAAGCTAACGAGGAGCAAGTTGGCGACAACCATTCAAATTTTTAAAAAGTGAGAGCAATCCATGAATGATTCGGGTAAGAAGCATACGGTTCTTTTTGTTGACGATGAACCTCGAATAACAAGCGTGTTGAAAGCATTATTTCGACGTGAATACAAGGTGTTAACTGCCAATAGCGGGAGCGAAGCATTGGAGTTACTCGAGCAATTCAGCACACTAGAGCAGAAACAAGTAGATGTAATGGTTAGCGATCAACGCATGCCCGGAATGTTGGGAAGTGAATTATTAGCTACCGTTAGTCGAATTTACCCTCGAACCATGCGAATACTGCTAACTGGCTTTATTGATCGGGAAGCAATTGTTGATTCCATTAATGAGGGTGAGATATATCGTTTCATCAATAAGCCTTGGGATAATATTGCCATGAGACTGTTATTAGCAGAAGCGACGGAGGCATCTGATTTGCCCGTCGAGACAGTCTTTCTCGGTGACGGATCGATGGTTGAGGAAAAGGGCGATGATGTTTCTGAGGCAGTTTACGAGGATAAGGTCATATTGTTGGTTGAAAAAAAACAGGGGGTACGTCGCCAAATCAGCCAGTTTTGTCGAGCACGAGAAATCATGGTCTACGACACAGAAAATGTTGAAGAAGCGATATCTATCGCCACCACGCGAGACAACGTAGGTGTCGTAGTGATTGACCTTTCGGGCTTTCGACCTGACCAGACTCTTCAAGCAATCAACCTACTTAAGCAGGTACGCCCTGATTTAATCACAATCGTCTTAACCGATGAGTACGATGCAAAAATGGCGGTTGACCTGATTAACCAAGGTCAAGTTTTTAAATATTTGGCAAGACCTGTAAGTGTTCAATCCTTATACAAAACGATAGATGCTGCTTTTCGTCGTCATCTATATTTTAAGGACAATACTGAGTCTCAACAGCGTCATAAGGTTGATAAACCAACCGGCAGTATCGATTCAAATCTGCAGGGGATTTTCGATCGTTTAGGGGCTAGAAGTTAGTAGGAGGGAAGGAGGTAAATAAACAACAGTCATTCTAAGGATCTAGGAGTAGGCGGGCGGACCATGGCAAGACCATTACATTTGGGCTTTTCAAGTGCGCTGTATCAGGGAACATCGCCAGATGGTCGACGAGAAGAGATATACGAAACTGATTCAGATCAACTCGCCTGTTTAGACGAGGCCGTAAAGTGAACTGTGTATCAGCTTAACTCAACTGTTAATGCAGATACAATGACAAAGAAAACACTGAATGCTCAAATCAGCCGCTCCTGGAAAAGGCAGTGGGAAAACGTAAACATCTTATTCAGCTATCCAGCGGGCACACGGAAAGCGATTTATACGACCAACGCCATTGAGTCATTGAACTGCGTGATCCGTAAAGCAATTAAAAAGCGCAAGCTCTTGCCAAACGATGACGCGTAACGAAGGTGGTTTGTCTGGCGACTCAGAACGCCGCGAAAAAATGGACAATGCCGATTCGAAATTGGAAGGCAGCACTGAACCGGTTTATACCCCACAAGGGGGTACCGAGGTGATTGAGTTTGAAGATCAACTCAAAGATTATTCATAAACTCACT
>JAESTB010000323.1 GCA_016763815.1 Arenicella sp. | reverse complement strand
GGGCCGAAACCACCGGCCTCGCAGCCAACTAACTGAACATCTTTGTCGTCCATAAAACCTTGAAATAAGCCGATAGCATTTGAGCCGCCGCCGACACACGCGTAAATGCGGTCAGGTAGTTTGCCAGCGCTGCTAAGAATTTGCTCGCGTGCTTCACGGCCGATGATCGATTGAAACCAACTTACCATTTCAGGAAACGGGTGTGGGCCACAAGCGGTGCCGAGTACGTAATGCGTGTTGTCCATATTGGTTACCCAATCTCGCAGGCACTCATTAATCGCATCTTTTAGGGTTTGCTGACCGTCGGTTACGGCAATCACTTCGGAGCCCATATTTTCCATCCAGAAAACATTAGGCCGTTGTCGCGCTACGTCGACCGCGCCCATGTAAATTCTACTATCGAAGCCAAAGCGTGCGGCCATGGTCGCCGTTGCGTAGCCATGTTGGCCAGCACCGGTCTCGGCAATAACGCGAGTTTTACCCATGCGTTTAACCAGCAAGCCTTGGCCCATTACATTGTTGATTTTATGCGAACCAGTGTGGTTTAAATCCTCGCGCTTTACATAGATCTGTGCGCCACCCAATTTTCTAGAAAGGTTTTCTAGGTGGGTAACCGGCGTCGGGCGGCCTGAATATGACTGCATCAGTTGCATATATTCTTGCCAGAATGCAGGGTCTTCTTTGGCTTTGCGGAACTCTACCTTGAGCTCTTCTATGGTGCTGTGAAGTATTTCAGGCAAAAAAGTGCCGCCATACTCGCCGTAGTAGCCTTCTCGGCCATCTTTAAAATCGAATAAATCCATAATGCTTGGAGTGGTAATTTGGGTCTTGTCAGATCGACGCTTTTGGTCTAATTAGCGAGTCGAACCGAGTGACTATAATGGTAGCTGTATCGTAGCATTCGAGCGGTATTGGCGTAACCGCCTAAGCTAAGGTTTCATGATATCCTAGCGGTTGTTCGTTGGTATCAAAATTGGAATAAATGTTGTATGGATTCTGTCGTAGTTATTAAAGTTATATCGGCGCTACTATACCCACTAGGGTTGGTTTCACTGTGTGCTGGTCTGGCCTTGCTGCTGCTAATACGGGGCCGAGTATTAGCCGCTCGCTGTTGCTCGGCTATCGCGGTGGTTATCTTGTTGCTCGCCAGTAACCCGATGATGGCAAGCAAGCTAGTCTATAGTTTAGAACGTCAATATCCTCAGCGGGCAATTGAATCTGTCGCCAAGCATGACGCAATTATTCTGCTCGGAGGCGGGCTGCGTATCCCTACGGCACCTGCCAAATACGCCCAATTAGCACACGGCTCTGATCGTTATTGGTACGCAGCTAAATTATATCGGGCCGGTAAGACTGACAAAATTCTTATCAGCGGCGGCAATGTCTACCAACAGCCTGGCGTTAAATCAGAGGCTTATTACATCTCCGAACTACTGCAGCAATGGGGCGTTCAACAAGAGGCGATTGAGCTTGAATCTGGGAGCCGTACCACCGCCGAAAATCAACGAAATACGATTGATTTAATTAACAAAGATAAAATTCACAGTGCGCTATTAGTCACCTCTGCGATTCACATGCCTCGCGCTTATTCGTTATTTCGTAAGCTACCGATTGAGATTACTCCGGCGTCGGCTGACGTCTTGATTCGTCAGTCGAATTCGCCGGCAATTTTTAGGCTTATCCCGTCGGCTTCTGCGCTTAGACTTACCACAGCCGCACTGCATGAATATTATGCAATGTGGTTCGCTGCGTTAAAGAGTAACTTGCAATAGGCCTTGAGTTAACGCTCAGCATCACTCGAATCGATAGTTAAAGATTTGAATGATTTTACCGCCAACTCTTGGTGCTGTTGATGAACCACGCTGGCAATCATCTGCTCACCAAGCTGCAATTGCAAACAACGCCAAGGTTCGCCATCGCTGTCTAGGAAAGTATGTTGGTGAGCATCATTCTCAGCGCTGTAAAGATTTTGTTGGTTCATTTTGAAATTAATGCCTAGCCCCGTCGCCTTGCCGTAGGCTTCTTTACGCGTCCAGATGGCTAGGCATCGCTGGGTATTTAACTCGCCATTCTGATACACAAATTCGAGCTCTTGTTTGGTAAATCGCCGATCGGCTATTGCCTTAAAGTTGATTTTTCTAGCGCGGCTCTCTATATCGACACCCACTTGCCGGCCTCGACTAAACGCAAACACTCCGTAGCCATTGGTGTCAGTGAAGTTAAATTCCACCGCTAACGACGGATCACTTAAGCTCGGTTTGTTCAATCGGCTGTAACTTAACCGCACTTCACTCGGAGCCTGCTCAGTGTAAGCGGCAAGAAGGTTTAGTAGATAGTAGCGGCCAGCTAAATAGTTTTGCTTAAGCTGTGCGGTCGCTCGCCGATGATACTTATCGCGCTGAATATCGCTCAATAAATGCAGGGCAGGCTTCAACTGAGTGTGGTCGAGATGTAGAGGAAGCCACCATAAATGCAGTTCGTCTGCGGCCAAATACGGAAAATCCTGCAAAGATGCATGATTCCAGTTAAAATTTTGCCCAAGTTTTTCTATCATAAGTGGCGAATCTATAGGTTTGCCCGAAAGAAAAGGCTGTTATGGTGGGTCTTGAAAAGAGCCCTGAGGTTGAATGCCAGAGCAAGTCACGCGATAAGCGGCGGCTCTTGTAAGGCTAACTTAAAGTAAATAATAATATGAAAACAAAACTTATCCTAGCGGCGGTTATAGCAGCCCTAATTGCCGCGTTCTTTTTCTTTGATTTAAAAGAATATGTCACATTAGATTATTTGAAATCACAGCAATCGGCGCTTAGTGAACTATATGCAAATAAGCCATTTCTGATTATTGCTATCTTTTTTCTCGTTTATACTGCCATGGCTGCGCTATCAATTCCTTTTGCGACTCCTTTAACACTTGCTGCCGGCGCTATATTTGGCACTGTAACAGGTACTATAGTAGTGTCGTTCGCTAGTTCAATTGGCGCTACTATTGCTTTCATACTGACCCGATTCCTATTTCACGATAGCATCGAGAAGAAGTTTGGAGATCGTTTGACTGGAATGAATGCGGGTATCGAAAAAGAAGGCGCATTCTATGTGTTTGGATTGCGATTGGTTCCTATATTACCATTTGTCGTATTAAATTCGGTCCTTGGACTGACTAAGTTAAAGCCTACTACGTTCTACTGGGCGAGTCAGTTGGGGATGTTGGCTGGAACTGTGGTCTACGTAAACGCAGGGACGCAACTCGCATCGATAAACTCGATTGGTGATATAGCTTCCGCTGGATTGATTGCTTCTTTCGTTGCTTTAGGAGTGTTGCCCATCATTTCAAAATACATCTTGAACGTCCTTCGACAACGCCGACAAGCGTAGGAGCATAACCATGGCAAAATATGACGCAAATTTAGTCGTAATCGGTGCCGGCTCTGGCGGTTTGGTTAGTTCTCTAATTGCCGCGGCGGTTAAGTCAAAAGTTATCTTGATCGAGCGTCACAAAATGGGTGGCGATTGCTTGAGTACTGGCTGTGTGCCAAGTAAAGCAATTTTGCGGTCGGCTAAAGTCGCTAGTTTGATGGGGCGGGCCGAAGAATTTGGCATCGAAGCGGTCGATGTCAAACCGGTTTTCAGCAAGGTGATGAAACGTGTGCATAAGATTATTGAAACCATTGAGCCACATGACTCGGTCGAGCGATTTACCAGCCTTGGTGTTGAGTGTGTTACTGGTGAAGCTAAAATTATAGACCAGTACACAGTGCGTGTTGGCGATCGAGACATACGCACTAAAAGCATTATCATTGCCGCAGGTGCGCGCCCGTTTGTACCTCCGATTGAAGGCGTGCAAGATATAGACTACCTAACCTCTGACAATGTCTGGGAGCTCACCGAGTTACCTAAGAGGCTTGTAGTGCTTGGCGGCGGGCCGATTGGCTGCGAGTTGAGCCAGGCATTTGCCAAGTTGGGCTCACAGGTCACCGTGGTCGAAATGATGGGTCAGCTGATGGGTAGAGAAGACGCGGACGTTGCGGAGTTAATCACTGACAAGTTTAAAAAAGATGGCATCAGTGTATTAACTGACCATAAAGCGGTTAAATTCACTAATGATGGCGGCAAGGTTCTGCATTGTGAAACAGGCGATGGCGTGGTTGAAATTCCGTTCGATAACGTGCTAATTGCGGTTGGTCGAAAAGCCAATAGTGATGGTATGGAGCTGGAGAAATTGGGTATCAAATTGCGTCGTAACGGCACCATCGAGACGGATCAATATTTACGCACAGACGTACCGAATATTTTTGCCGTCGGTGATATCGCAGGCCCATACCAATTTACTCATACGGCGTCTCACCAAGCCTGGTACGCAACGGTAAATGCGTTATTTGGTTTTGCTAAAAAGTTTAAAGTTGATTACCGAGTGATTCCATGGGCCACCTTTACCGCGCCAGAAGTCGCGCGCGTTGGTTTGAGCGAGCGAGAAGCACAAGAGAAAGGAATCGAGGTTCAGGTTACTCGTTATGGAATTGATGATTTAGATCGTGCTATTGCCGATGGTGAAGCGCATGGGTTTGTAAAGGTACTGACTCCGAAAAATGGAAAAGATACTATTCTAGGGGTGACCATCGTTGCTAGCCATGCCGGCGAATTAATCGCTGAGTATGTATTGGCGATGAAACATAACCTTGGTTTGAATAAAATTTTAGGCACAATCCACCTATACCCAAGTATGGCTGAGGCAAACAAATTCGTTGCTGGTAATTGGAAGCGTGAAAATCAGCCGCACGGCCTGTTGAAATGGGTTGAGAAATTCCACACTTGGCGCCGCAGTTAAGTTCAGTTCCTTGCCCAATTCTTATGATTCATCTTAGCTCGTAAGCAGAAAACGCCGGGTATTTAAAGGCAAACTCAGTATCACTCTGCTGCTTAGGGAGAATAAAAGAGAAAAAAGTATGAAGTTACATTATTTAAATTGGCTTGCCAATATCGCTGTATTGCTTGCTCTAGGAGCCACTATTAACTTAGCGGTCGCCGCTCCAGACTCGAAGATTCAAAAATTCTGGATGACGCATGATGAAACAAGTACTACTGAGGTTTCTCATCAAGCGTGGCAAGAAATTCTGGATAAATACTTAGATGCTGAGCATGCTTCTGGGGTCAATCGCTTTGACTACGCCGCTGTTAAAAAATCTGATCGCCGACTACTGAATGACTATCTTGATGCCTTGCAAGCAATTGATCCGCACCTGCTTTCGAGGGCCGAGCAGTTGGCCTACTGGATAAATTTCTATAATGCACTCACGGTTCGCGTCGTATTAGAAGAGTATCCGATTGAGTCAATTCGGAGTATTCGCTTTTTAACTTCTCCGTTCGGCCCGTGGGATAAAAACCTGGTGAAGGTGAAAAACCAAGATCTAAGTTTGAACGATATTGAACATGAAATTTTACGACCAATTTGGCAAGACCCACGGATACATTTTGCGGTAAATTGCGCCAGCATTGGTTGCCCAAATTTGATCGATAAAGCGTTTAGCGCCGCTAACTCAGATGAATTGATGGAGGCCGCCTCATTAGATTTTATCAACCATAGCCGAGGCGTAGAAATAAGGGGGGGGAAGGTCACGTTATCAAGTATTTTTGATTGGTATGGTGATGATTTCGGTGTTAATGAATCTGAAATAATGGCCTATATACGTCGCTATAGGCACGTGAGTGGCGAAACTCATAATATTACTAGCGTCGAATATCAGTATGACTGGAAGTTGAATCGGCCTTAAGCTAGTTTAATCATGGCCTTAAGGCTGTTTCGCTCCAGATGGGCTGTTAAAGAACTAAGAAAAGTTCCATACTGGTATTGTAAAGGTGGTAAGCAATTGCTAGACGTTTTGTCTAGCTTTGGGCCTTGGGGTAGCAAGGTCGTTTTGTTTGGTTGTCTAACATACCCTCTTTGCAAATATAATAAATAATAGCTCTATGGTAACCATATTGGAGGACGAAACTGTGCCTTATTTCACAAAAAGACAGGGCAAATTTTGGGTAAATGTCTTAGCTTTTATAACACTTTCTTTTGTCTACACGCCAATCGTTAGCGCGGCGCCTAAGTCAGAATTAATTAAATTCTGGGACGATCGAGAGGCATTGAGTATAATGCAGGTAGATCATTCTGGCTGGCAAGATATATTAACCGCCTACGTTGATGATCAGCACCCGAGCGGAATCAATCGTTTTGACTACTCTTCGGTAACGCCTAGTGACGCGACTAAACTCAAGAATTATCTTGGTTATTTGCAAAAATTGGAGCCTCGCCAACTCAATAGTGAGGAAGCAAAGGCCTTTTGGATAAATCTATATAACGCGATTTTGGTTGATAAGATCGTAAGTGCTTATGAATCTGGCTCACGCCGAGCGATCAATAGACTGAAGAACGGTGGGGTCGAATCTAGGGCATTGAAGCGAGACGCGGCCGAATTACTGATGCAAGAAATCAGCTTAAATGATATTCAGCATGGTATTTTGCGTCCGATTTGGAAAGATCCTAGGGTTCACTTTGTTCTTAGCACGGGCGCTCTTAGTGGTGCTAACATTCAAAAAACTGCATTTACCGGCGATAATAACGAAGAGCTTTTAGAGAAAGCTAAAGCTAAATTTATGCAGCACCCTAAAGCCGTACGAGTTGAAGGTAATTTATTAGTCTTGAACTCCGTGTTCGAATGGTATGCATCGGATTTTGGCGAAAATAGGAGTGCTGTGCTGGCTTACATACGTGAGAACACAAGTGATGCGATGCGTCAAGCGATGGACGGTTTGTCTCGAATTAGCTTTGACTATAATTGGGATTTAAATACGTTTGATGCTCAGTCTGATCTTGCCTTTTCTGGAGCTAGTAGCGAGTAAATCTACGCTTTGATTCAGGACTTGATCAAACCCTAGGTTTTATTTAATTTGCGATAGCGTTGTTGATCGCATGGCTTTAAACTACGTAGCCTGATTATCCCGAAATTTATTCTAAAATGAGTTGTGTATTTGTCGCTAACGATCTCCTTAGATGTAGATTGCTTGGTAAGTAAAGCACCTTGGATGCCTCAATAAAACACGCCGTCACCGCGCTTCGTGGTGGTGGCGTTATCGCTTACCCCACCGAGTATTGTTTTGGTTTCGGTTGCGACCCTCGAAATATCGGGGCACTTGCTCGGTTGCTTGATATAAAGCAGCGTAAGGCGGAGCAGGGTGTTATCTTAATAGCCGCAAGCCTAGAGCAAGTGTCATGCTACGCCGAACTCAAAGACCTAGCGCGCTTAAGGCAAATTACTGACTCGTGGCCAGGCCCGACCACATGGGTAATCCCGGCCAAACCGAGCGTGTCGAACTGGCTTAGGGGTAAACATTCGAGCATAGCGATGCGTATTTCAGATCACCCAGTGTGTCTGTCCTTGTGTCGTGAACTTGATCACCCAATTGTGTCAACCAGTGCCAATCGGCACGGCCAAGATGCCTTACTAACCGCCGCTGATGTAAGCCGAGAGTTTGCTGACCAGTTAGACTCTATTGTTGATGCACCAGTAGGCAATGCCACTCAGGCATCAACCATTCGTGATGCCATTAGCGGCCAACAATTTAGATAGACCTAATAAATAATTTTATGCGTGATCAAGTTTCAAGTTACTTAAAGAATTTACAAGACAGCATTTGCCAATCGCTTTCAGATATCGACGGCAGTGAGTTTATCGAAGATGAATGGCTGCATCACACTGGCAACGGAGGCGGGCGAACTCGGGTGCTCTCTGGTGGTTCGGTAATTGAAAAAGGTGGCGTGAATTTTTCCCATGTAATGGGTCATAAGTTGCCGCCCGCTGCGACCTTAAAAAGACCTGAGCTATTGGGCAAGCCATTTGAGGCGATGGGTGTTTCCTTGGTTATCCACCCTAGAAATCCATTTGCACCGACATCTCACATGAACGTGCGTTTTTTTGTCGCTGGTGCCGAAACAGATGAGCCAGTTTGGTGGTTTGGTGGCGGCTTTGATATGACTCCTTACTACGGCTTTGATGAAGATGCTAAGCATTGGCATCAAACCGCGTTTGATGCGTGTGCGCCTTTCGGTGACCAGGCCTACCCCAAATATAAGAAATGGTGCGACGATTATTTTTATCTCCCACATCGAAACGAACAACGTGGCGTTGGCGGGTTATTCTTTGAT
>JAESTB010000322.1 GCA_016763815.1 Arenicella sp. | reverse complement strand
TACTAGAATGGAGATAAGCCGATTTAGCGGCGGTAATGCTTCCTTCAGAGCAAAAGACCTCATAAGCACAGGTGGTTTCGATAACAATTTTGCAAAAGTTGCCTATCGCTTTGAAGCAGAATGCGCTGAAAGATTTACCCGCCTAGGTAGAACAATCATGTTCCAGCCGAAGGCGAGCGTACTCCATTTGAAAGAACTCTCGGGAGGCACTCGAAGCTTTGGCCATCATCAAACAACTATTACACCATCACATTCTGTTGGTCGTTACTATTATTTTCTAGTTGTGAAAAACCAACACCGGCGATGGGCGCGTTTTATTAGCTCACCATTCTCAGCCTGTGCCACCCGCTTTCACTTAAAGCGCCCTTGGTATATTCCGGTGACATTGATCGCCGAGTTCTCAGGTATGATCTGGGCGACCTACCTAGCACTCAAGGGGCAAGATTTACTACGCCCCAAAGACACGTAATCAAACAAATCTACAAAACCGAACTAATGGTCAAATCGAAACTTGTAATTGTCGCTACACACCCAATTCAATACCATGCGCCTTGGTATAGAGAACTAGCGAAGCAAAATGGCATTGACTTGACCGTACTATTCGGAATGCAGCCAAATGCAGAACAACAAAGCACCGGCTTTGGCACTAGTTTCTGCTGGGACATTCCATTAACCGAAGGTTACCAATGGCAGCAACTTGAAAACAAATCGACAGATCCAAACCTCTTTGGATTTTCTGGAGTCGATTGCCCCGGAATTTATCAAGCGCTAAAACAGTTATCACCAGACGCAATCGTTATCACTGGCTGGCATTCCAAATTATTGTTTCAGGCATTGTGGGCGGCAAAAAGACTGGGCATCAAGATGATTATGCGTGGCGAATCGAATGCCAAGAAACCACGCCCTTGGTACGTTAGTCTAGCCCATCGCTTACTGCTAGCTCGTTACCATGCCTTCTTAGCTATTGGTCACAGTAATCGACGTTTTTTTCTAAACAATGGAGTAGCGTCGGAACGCATATTCAGAGCTCCTTACTTCATTGAAAACCAACGCTTTATTGACGATGCGTCATCCGATGCGGCGTCATCCGATGCGGCGTCATCCGATGCGGCGAAACTGCGCCGGACACTGCCGCGCCGGACACTGCCAAGTGATGATTTTTGTTTTGTTTATGCAGGCAAGTTGATACTTAAGAAAAACGTAAAGGAATTACTGAGCGCATTCGCGCTTAGTTATCGAGAAAATGAGCGTATTCAAATGCTCATCATCGGTGATGGAGAATTGCGCGACGAACTTGAAAGCTATGTTGATAAGCATCTGCTGCCGGTCTCATTCTTCGGCTTTGTCAACCAGAAGGCGTTGCCCAATACCTATACCTTAGGCGACTGCTTTGTTCTAGCGTCAGATTACGATGAAACTTGGGGCCTAGTGGTCAACGAGGCCATGGCTTGCGGTTTACCAGCAATTGTCAGTAATAGAGCTGGCTCTAGCGACGACCTCATCATCGAAGGCAAAACTGGCTATGTTTACCAATACGGCGATCCACAAGAGCTTGCGAAAAAAATGTTGCTGATGGCGAGCGATAAGGCACAGGTTACGCAAATGGGGCAACAGGCGAGAGAGCACGTAGTCAATAACTTTAACGTTCATATTACGGTACAGGCGACGCTTGATGCATTGGCGTTTATCGATTGATGCGTAAGCGCTTTTCAATTAAAAGCGCGATGCTATTCAACTCATCATCGTCAGTCAAAATCGCTGTAAACAGTCTAATAATTTAATGTCGCGTGATAAAAATTTTCTAATTTTGGTTTTATCGCCGCTTGTCGGAATCGTTTAATCCATACCGGTCCAGATGAGGCGATCTGCTCTTGCCGTTGCCGATCAAATACCATTGACGCCACTTCTAGGCTCAAAGCTTGGACATCGCCAGCGTCGCAGGTCGGCGCCAGCTTTCCAGCGACTTCAGGCAAAGCCCCACGGTTAGAGGTGACCACAGGCGTTCCGCACGCTAGAGCCTCGGCTACGGGCATACCAAAGCCCTCGTAAATCGAAGGAAAGAGCAGACAGTCGATCAGCCCATACAGCTGAACCATCTCGCTTATGTCGTCAAGATAGATAGATCTCACTTGCGCTTCTAGCCCTAGCTCAGTAACCATGGCGTTGAAATCGCTTGAAAGAAAGCCGGTTTTAATTAACCGAAACTCGGTGTCGTGCTGCCTATTTAACTCGGCCAATACCTGAAGGCAGGTTCTGTGGTTTTTATAGTATTCACTACCGCTTACCATTAACCATTTACAGTCACGGTCAAGATGGTATTTATCAGCAAAGTCATCGATTAACGGCTCTTCGCTGGGCTTAAAAATATCGTCTATGACTGGCGGAATAATATCGATTTTTTCGGCCGCTAAGCCAAGATGATCAATCAAGTCGTTTTTAGTGCTCAAACTGATCGCGATAATACGATCGTAATTAGCCAGGTGAGACAACGACTTCAAATTCAACCAAGGCTTACGGCCACTTATCTTGTTCCCATTTGCAGAACGAATCCTACCGTTCCAGGTAAGCATAGGAATTAAATCGTGCACCGTAATACATGTTTTACTTTGGCCATTCGCGGCTTTTAAGCTTGGGCATAAGTGAGCATAACCGTGATCCAAAACATGATGCAGATCAACTGAAATACTCTTCGCCATTTGCGGATAGTGCCAGTAACGCAAATAGCGCATAGCAAAGCGGTTTGATGAATAATGTTCAAGCATCGATCGCGGTCGAATAGTTTGCAACGCATACTGCTCTCGATCAACAACGGCGGCTAAGGAGTCGGCAAATATTTCCATGCTCATTCGCTTATCCGCGTCAAAGCATCGGTAATGGCCTAAGGTAATCTTAGTTATCTTCGCAGTCATTTTTTGTGTAACTTTCGGTTTACCCTTGAGACTAACGCGACACTGACACGACTTTACGAAAGTATTCGATCGTCTTCACCAAACCTTCTTCTAACTCAATTGTTGGCTGCCAACCCAAGGTAGACTTTGCCAAGTCAATATTGGGCTTACGTTGCTTCGGGTCATCACTCGGTAGGTCTTGTAAGATTATTTCCGAGCTCGAATTAAGCATGGCTTTAACCATTTCAGCCAATTGCAAAATAGTGAATTCGTTAGGATTACCGATATTGACTGGCCCGGTAACCTCATCGCCAGAATCCATCAACAACACCATGCCTCGCACGAGGTCGTCTACATAGCAGAACGAACGGGTCTGACTACCATCTCCGTAAATCGTAATGTTCTCACCTTTGAGCGCTTGAACAATAAAATTTGATACCACACGACCGTCATCGGGGTGCATTCTCGGGCCGTAAGTATTGAATATACGCATAACCTTGATGCGTAATTGATGCTGACGATGATAGTCAAAAAATAGTGTTTCAGCACAGCGCTTGCCCTCGTCATAACAAGAGCGTATGCCAATTGGGTTAACATTACCCCAATAATTTTCAGTTTGTGGGTGAACATTTGGGTCACCATACACTTCACTGGTCGACGCTTGTAAGATCTTGGCGTTAAGTCGCTTGGCCAGGCCCAACATGTTGATCGCACCATGTACGCTAGTTTTGGTAGTTTGAACCGGATCATATTGGTAATGAATCGGTGAGGCGGGGCACGCAAGGTTGTAAATTTGGTCGACTTCGACGTACAGAGGAAACGTGACATCATGGCGCATTAACTCAAAACGAGGATTGTCGAGTAGCGCTAAGATATTGGTCTTATTTCCGGTAAAGTAATTATCGACACACAACACCTCGTTGCCGCTTGCGAGAAGCACTTCGCAAAGATGAGAACCGAGAAATCCAGCGCCACCCGTTACCAATATTTTTTTAGCCATATTTACTCATCACTACCGTTATAAAATTTCATGAAGCTTGGTTTCATACACCCGTATCGCACCAGTGCTGAATTACCTGGGGCTCCTTTTTTATGCCTAATAGCAGGCACCGAAAACACCAGAGACATTATTACAAAGAAGTAGACTCTAATGTTGAGGATTTGCAGATTAAAGTCGACCGCTGATTGGGCTAACGCAGCGATTAATACCACCGCCACTGATATCAACACTGCTCGACTCAACTGACTAGCACTATTGGTAAACCCACGAAAAGCGGCCCTTAAAGCTATGCTTAAGAGCCCAAGCCAAAGTGCTAAACCGACTAAGCCTTGCTCTAACCATATGTGTAAATAGTCGTTATGAGCTTGATTAAACACCACCTGCCTAAAATCTTGGTCACCACGAAAAATTTGAAATACGTCGGCGTAGCTATTGCCACCATAGCCCAACAGCCAGGCCTGCTCGATAGCCTGCCAGGTCAAGGTCCATTGGCTAAGTCGCTCACCGAGTAGCGCATCTGTCGAAAAACGTAGTAGTAAATCCTTACCAAAATAGAGCATTACAACCAGCACAATTACCGCCGCAGGTAATATCAAGTTACGCCGACGAAAACCTAACTGTTTAGCCGATCCGCCTTTACCAAAGACAATAAGAACTAATAATAGGGACAAAAAAAATGCCAAAAAACCTGCTCTCGATTGCGATAGCACAATGGCAACGATGCCAACAGTCAAAGCGAAGAGATACGCAATTCGATAGCTCATGACTTGAGCTAAGACCATAGCTACGGGGCGCGCTCCTTTTGCCGACATCAGTGATTTCACTTGCCAGGCTAAGGCGCTTACGAGGCACAGACTAACAAACGCGGCAAAATGGTTGCGGTTTATAAACCACCCTCGCGCAGCGGTAAAATGCCCGTCCAATTGCATTATGTCTACTAATGTTAATCCGCCATATTTGGCAAACACCCCAACCAATGAGTGAGTCACACCTACAATTAAAATTACCGTCAGTAATTGCTTAAGCCGACGACGGCTACACACTAATGCGATGGACAAAACGAAGGTTGAAAAAATCAGCAGTTCACTATTAAACAACCAACGAGTTTTTTCAGGAACAATACTCCAAAGCCCTGCTGGGGCAAACCATTGAGGAGCTATCGAGCTAGATGATGGGCCGCTAAGCAGCGCTACATCAGAGTTTATCGGCAGGGTCATTTGCAGCAGCAGCAGAAGTAACATTGCAGCCATGATTAGCAAAGCGACCTTAGCCCGCTTAAGGCCAACCCAATTACAGCGACCACCATTGATTGCGCTAAACGCGCATAAGCCACTAATGACATAGATACAGGCACTAAGCAACAGCCAAATTTGACTATTGTAGTAATCGTTTACGAATGAGACGGCAATCAGCGACGTCAAATATGAATACCAGAGAAATGTATCTAGAATCGGCAGTCGGTATTTAGACCAACGGTTGATAAGGCTCATCGAGTGCTCCGATCTTCTTTTGGCGTACGCCCAACTCTTGCGTGTTCTAGCGCCAAAACAGAGCGCAGCACATCTAGCGGCACCTTTGTACGATCGGCCGTGTGGTGATCTGACCATTGTGATGGCAGGTTTAATATCAAAGAGGAACAAATGTCCGGAATTAGTTTAATAAAATCAACGTACTCTGCGACGCAATAATGGCTAATACTTAGTCTATCTTCGATATTCCACTTATGCAATGTAGCCGCTCGTTCTAACGTCCACGCTCGCTCACTGAGACTAGCGCCTGCGTCTTTCTGCAAGTACATCAGCTGTAACCAGTTCGCCCCATAGTACGGATCCAAATTGATACGCTGCCACAGCAACTGGCTTAAGTCATGACTCAGATCACCGCGCTCCTGCTCCCAAACCATGAATTCGAGACCTCTTGATTGGTTCTCAACTAGAGACATTAACCGCCTATTACGCAGCTCCTTCGAACTTATGTAAAAATTGCTCGCTAACGACTCTCGACTACCGGTATCGATCTCGCCAGATGCGACAAACGCATTGAATGCCAACACGGTTGAAATAGATATTAGCGCCCAGCCAATCAATAGCTTGCTTATTTTATTCGAGGTATTGTCTCTGATCATATTACTCCCCAAATCAATATTTAAAAGCGCCTGCAACCGAACGACTCAGCCGATAATTTACGCTAGTAAGCTAAATTCTCGAGCATGGGCTTGAATTCAGTTTTTCACTGT
>JAESTB010000321.1 GCA_016763815.1 Arenicella sp. | reverse complement strand
TGTTAAGGCGCTGCAAATTAGTGACTCGAACGCGCAACAGCCGATGCCTTTATGTCTCATGGGCAATGCCATCGAAGCGCCAATAAGTTAACTAGATTCAGGGGCATTAAACGGTAGCTTATCGCATACGGTTTTTATTGATAGTACAAACCGCCATCTCAGCCAGCGTTTAAAATCGCCCCGCGTACGATTGTCGTCGAGCAATGTTTTGGCCGTAACTAGGTTGCCAGACTCGATGTTTCTTCTAATTAAATCCAATAAATGCCCGGCGATGTACAGTTTGACTGACGCGGCTGTATGATCGGCTATTGAGCCTTCATCAAGTTTTTTCTGTAGGCGTTGGCTAAACGGCATCTCGCATTCGGGCGCGACAGTCTGCATAAGTGAGTTAGTCGTTTGCTGAAAATAACTAGCACTGACTTTTTTGCTGATGGCGATACTGTAGCTAAGCGCCAGTTGCGACCAAAGGGCTTGGTCTTCGCCCATATTCTCACCTCTTGGGAAGCCGCCAATTCTATCTAATATCGACTTTCGAATACACACTGAAGACGACGTAAGCGGAAGGTCTCCCTTGGCCGCCGAATAGAAAAAATCATCTAAAATTTGACGATCTTTATTGGCCGTCAAACCTATTAATATGGCGTTACGTTGGCGGCCATTTTCACTACTAACTAAGCGATATCCGGTGCAATAGGCACTCGATTCAGGGTATTCATTGATCAGCTTGGTTATTTCAGCAAGGAAATGTGTATCGTAAGCGTCGTCTGCGTCAAGAAACGTGACTAAATCGTTTTCGGCTAGCTCTATACCGGCGTTTCGCGCGGCAGAGACGCCTGAATTTTGTTGCCAATGAAGCTTGATATTATGCTGTGGCTGGCTGCTTAGAATTTTCTTAACGATCTCCCTTGATCGATCTGTAGAGCCGTCATCGACGATGATTAATTGTATGTCTTGAGCATTGTTTGTAACCTGATCTAGCACAGAATATATCGCTCTACCAATAGTCTGCTGTTTGTTGTACATGGGTATGACAATGGAAAATTTCATAATATTTGCATCAACGAAAGTTAGTTTTAGTATTGGGCTGCGTTTCTCGCTTATGTGAGAGCAGGCGAAACTGTGCTAGTAAGTTATTTTTGTTTGTGTCGATGTCTTCGATCGAGCTGCGCAGGCCAATGCCAATTAATAACCAAGCAGGCCAAGTCATATAGGCAAGTGCCTCGATATTTTCGGTTACCGAAAATAAACTAAGAACCAAACACATACCTAAGGCTAACCTCGAGCTGACCTGGTACTGAGCTTTGACTAAAAGAACAATGGCAGTTAAAGCGAAGGGAATAAAAAAGCTTAAGAAGCCGACCATCCCTTTAACGAACAACAAACCATACCAATTGTGATGCGAGCCGATCGGCATAAACTCGACCAGATGGGTGCCGCTCTCCACCACGCCATGACCGAACCAATAGGCCTCAGATTGCCAACGATACAGGGCTATATCGCCGAGCGTGGCGCGTATTCGAGTGGGGCTAGCGCGAGCGCCTTTGATATCGTCAAGTAAGGTAAGCAGGGCATGTGAAATCGGCTCGAAAAAGATAGCTAAGGTGAGTACAACAAGCGCGCTTGCGATCATAATCCATGGGCGCGTTAATCGCGATGCGCCCCACACCGCGATGGGTGTTAGCAACATTACGATCATGCCCATGCGTGAAGCCGCTAAGATAATCATGATGGCATTGCCAAGTAGCCCACATAGTCGCCATTTTAAGTCCTTCTCAAACCAAGCTGCGAGAAAATAGATATTCGCAACCAAGCCGACAGCAGGAGCCCAGGGGGCAAAGAAACGCCAGCGCGGGGATCCGTTAAAGGGGTCGATTTCATATAATATTACGGTAAAGAACTCTGCTCCCGCACCTCCGAATATCTTCAATGGCGAGACATATAAGTGGCCAGGCAAGCCAACAATATAGGCTAGAACCAGAAAGGGGGTAAGCACCAGGGCAATAAGTCCGATAATGCAAGCCGCTCGGCAAATTACTTGATAGCGTACTTTCATTGCGAACCCTAATACAATAAACACGCACAGTAGTGCCCAGCCTTTGGCCCAGCCGATGGTTGATTTTATGATCTTACCGAAGCCTAGATTGAAATCTAAATGGCCGACAATTAGGGTGATTTCTAATAAGATGATGCACACAATCCAGAGCTTTATAAGCCAAAGAGAGTTTTGCGAATCGATAGGTTTTGCGGCCGCCCTCCGACTTACTAAAACAACAACTAAGACCCAGCCAACGATCGGGGCAACCAAGTACAAGGCACCGAATAAATAAAACAAGAATGTATGTGTTATGCAGAATGCTAATATTCTTTCATCACTGTTAACGCCGCCGAAAGCACCCCACCGCGCATCTCGATTGAGTATCCGTGTTACTGCTTTTATCAGTGCGTTCATGCTAGTGCGCCTAGGTGACCGTTGCTGTCATTTCAGAGTCTGTAGTCATCTCTAACTCATGATCTTTTAAGAAGGAATGTCTTACGCCGCCCAGAATCAGCGTCATTGCCAATAAGCCATAGACGAGTATTGCCGCAACGATTATTAATTTTTCTTGCAGTCGACTTCTCTTAATGGTGGCGCCAGGCTGGGTTAGCAACTGTGTTAGCGGGTAGGTGGCATAGATATCGAGCCGACTGGTGTCGAGTTTTGCTAGTGCTGAACTGAAGACAGCTTCGGCGATTTGATGCGTGCGTTTGAGGTCGGCCAAGGTTGCTGCATCGATAGTGTGAGTCTTGAGCCTCTGTAATGAATTCGCGTAGCTATTTTTAAGCGCGAATTCTTGAGCAGCGAGCCCGTCGTAGTCTGCTAACTTTTGATTAATAGACTTAATTGTATCTGTATTGCTGCTGGCTAATAAACCGTATAACTGGCCGTCCGGTATTTGCCTAAGCTGAGGTAAGCCATCTAATAGTAAGCGAATGCTTTTTGTTAGGCTCGCGGTTTCTCTTTCGATCTTCGTTCTGGCTGGGTGAGCAGAGGCGTAGAGTAATTTTATATTTGCTTGTTCGGCGAGTTTTATACTCAGAGAACTCAATGTTGAGGTCACCACAGGATTGGCCTGCAATGTTAATAGCGCCTGAGCTTGCTCTTTCGAGATGCCCAGTTGACTCAATGATGTTGCGATAGTGGCCTGTAATTGTGCTAGGTCGATCAAGGTTTTTGTGTTATCGGTTCTCAGTTGCTCGGCGTCGCTGATCCACAGCTCAAATTGCTGATCAGAGACAATTGAGCTGCTAATTTGATAGCTAACAATGTTTTGACGTGCTTTGCTTAGGCGATCTTTGGCTCCAGAGAGGTTGTTTTCAACACCTTCGATGTTGCGCGCTATTTCGTTATTTCTAAGTTGATCTAGGGTGTTGTGAAAAGTGTCGTTATAGAGCTTCGCTCGATATCTCAAATTTTCCTTTGATTCGCCCTTTAAGGTGAATTGCATTGCCGGCGTTTGATCTATGAGAGTGATTCTTGGTTTGCTAAAGGCGTTCGCTGCGACTCCGTAGCTTTCAGCCGCGGTACTAATGACCGCATCACTTAAGGCAATCTCTTTATAGGTATTTTTCGGGCTAATGGATACGCTTCCATAGGGATTGTTGCTGCCGCTTTGGGACTCACCAAGATTATCAAGATTGATCGTTGAGTTTCGTTCAGTGCCTGGCAATAACATCACCCATGAGGTTTCGTAACGTGGTTTCGCAAGCACTAGATAGATCGCTAATAGCCCTAGAGTTATAGCAAAAATGACCAATAGCTTGAGCTTTATGTCCAATAAGGCTCTGGTAAAATAGCGAAAGAAGAGATTCCAGTTCACAGCAGCCGCCCCAATACGATTGGCCCAACCAATTCACCGATGCCCCGAGCGACATCACGGAAATTGGTAAAGCGGGAGTCATAGAAGGCAACCCCGTCATTAGGCATTAGAAACGGGTTTACACTATTGTCTGAGCTGTTTGCTAGTAACTGATTGATAGATCGTTTAACCACTAGCTGTTGCTTGGAGCCATAGTTACGAGTAATGAGAATGATTCTGCGTGATGCGTTTGCACTCTGTGTGCCGCCAACGCAATTTGCCGAGATAGCAGAATCGAGCAATGATGCTCCATATGGTAAACGTGTGGAGTCAGAACCAACAGCCGCTTGCGCGTTGCTGAGCGATGGCGCGGTAAGATTGGACATCAAGATACGCATTCCAGGAGGTGTTATTTGGCTTGGTTTGATAAGCTCAATATTTTCTAAGTTAGTAGAAGCAACTATTATTTCATCACCATTAATCAAGTACGGAGTGCCGATAAAATGTTCGCCATTGAGAATATTGGCTAACGGTACGCGAAAAACGGCTGAGCCGCGTTTCAAGTACACCTGATGTAAATCGGCATCGGGCCGGATGCCTCCAGCGGCTTGAATTGCCGAAATTAGGTTTCTACTCGGCGAGAAAGCACCCGCATTCTGGTTGATTATCTCTTTCTGTTTTAGAGCTGGCTGGTTATTCACCGAAACGCGGCCGGGGTTAAAAACCGAGCCGGCAACAGTCACTTCTATTGGCGCGAAGCTGACGATGCTTAGGTCTATGTTTATGTAGTCTTGATAAAACCATTTTAGCCGAACCAATTCTGTTTTCAGTCTTTCAATTAAGCCAGCACGGGTCTGCCCATGGGTTGAGATTGCATCTGTGAAGGGAAGTTCAATGGTGTTCTGCCCCGTTACCTGGTAAAGCCCATCAAATTCTGTCAGGCCAGCTATCTTTATACTGAGCATGTCGCCGCGCACTATGACTTGTTGGTTTAGCAAAGGTTGGTTTTCAAAATGGTTCAACGCATAAGTATTATCGCTAGCGCTTAAGCTAGATTGCCCATAGACCGCTAACGGCTTGCTTGCACCCTCAACCAGTCTTGCGAAGTGTTGCCCGTCGTCTTGATCTTGACTGTCTAACTGTTTAGGTAGTACCGCACACCCCCCCAAAAACATGGCGGCTAACGATAAGTACAGCATTGTTTGCGAAACTATCATAATTTTCTCAATTAAATACTTTTCAGTGTGACTCTAAATTCAATAAAAGTCATTATTATCATTTTTATCATTTTAGTCAATACGATTTGATCACTTTGTCAACAATGACCATAATTTATTTTTTATAATAAAAAACAACAACTTAAGTTCTTTATTAGGAGTAAACATAATTATATAAATAAAAATGATAAAATCATCACCTTGAGTTGCTTGACATTTGACATTAAATGATAATAATTGAATTACGTTGTTTCATTTTTATCGTTTGGAGGCTTCTGTGAGAATATTATTAAGTACAGTCGTGTTGCTGTTTATGCTACCCAAAGTAGCCCTTCAGTGCCTGAGTGCGATGTATCGTCAAAAAGAGATTCACATATACTCAAGCGAATATCTCGGCTTAGGAATGAAGCCTATCCAGCACCGAACGATTATGGTGAGTAATTGTGCTTTGAGTGATTTCGATTCGTGGTTGCATTATTTGAAAGGCAATCTCGACTTTATTGGCCCAGAGAGGCTCGCTATGAATGAGTCATCATTGTTAACTCGGGCACAGCGTCGCCGTTTTGATGTGGCTCCGGGCCTTGTCTCGCCATATGAAATTAAGCGCGCATCGGGAATTGCGCACAAAACTGAACCAGATATAGCATTGGAGTTTGTTGATGGTGTATCCGCTTCAAGGAGGTTTCAACTTACCTCCATCTGGGCCATCCAAACGTTAGTGGGTTCCGCTCGGCCGAAAACAGGTACTTTGCCGACATTTGATCTGTTTGGTGTGACGCTCAACAATGTCTCTATGAGCGAGGCTATTAAGCGCGTCATGAATAGTATTAATCAACCTGATCCGCATAGAAAAACCTCGAAATTTGCGTTTGTAAATGCTGACTGTGGAAATCACTTTTTTAACGATTTTAGTTATAAACAGATCTTAAATGGTTTTGATCAAGTTTATCCCGATGGTATCGGGGTCAAGATGGCAGCACGTATGCAAGGGTGCAACCTAAAGGAAAATGTAAATGGCACAGATATGTTTCCGTTACTGTGCGAGCAATTACAGGCTCAGGGCAAGAGCTTATACCTTTATGGCGCAAGTGGTGCCGTGCTAGCAAAACTGCTAGACAAGCTGCGTATTTCATATCCATCTTTAGACATAGCCGGCCACTCAGATGGCTACTCCTATGCCGATAGTCCTGAAGAGCTGCTAAGTCGTATAAACAACAGTCAGGCCGATCTACTAATGGTTGCGCTAGGCGCTCCACGGCAAGAGCGATGGATAGAGGATAATTGCTCTAAATTAAATGTAGCGGCGGTAATCGGAGTAGGAGGGCTATTTGATTTCTATTCAGGCGAGGTCTCTCGGGCTCCGGAATGGCTTAGGGAGCTTTCAATGGAGTGGGTTTGGCGGTTATTGCAGCAGCCCAAAGATAAGCTGCATCGGTACTTAATTGGTAACCCTTTATTCCTAGCTAGATCTATTCGCCAGTCACTAGCTAACCGAACTTCTGATTCTTTGGCGAGGGTAGCGACATGAGAACATCTAGTCTAAAAGTAACACTGGCTGCGCGTATTAAAAGCGCCATATGGAAAATAAGATTAGCGGCTGGCATTCGACTAAAGCGTGCGGTAGACATATCGGCTTCTTTGACGGCGCTGCTCTTACTAAGCCCTCTATTTTTGATCGTCGGTCTTTTAATCAAGCGTGATTCTAAGGGAACCATTTTCTTTCAACAGGAGCGCGTCGGGTTGGATGGAGTGACGTTCACTATGTGGAAGTTTAGATCGATGGTGAACGATGCTGAAAATGAACGTGCCGCCCTTGAGTCAAGCAATGAAATGGACTCAGGTGTTCTATTTAAAATCAAGAGCGACCCAAGAACTACTAGAGTTGGTTGGTTCATACGCAAGACATCGATAGACGAATTGCCTCAGCTGTTTAACGTGCTCAGAGGTGACATGTCCTTAGTTGGCCCTCGGCCGCCATTGGTAAGCGAAGTTCGGGGTTATAGGCGCTCAGATTGTCGTCGTCTTGAAGCCATTCCTGGGCTGACCTGCCATTGGCAAGTTTCTGGGCGTTCGAACATTCCTTTTGAGCAGCAAGTGGAGCTCGACGTTGAATATATTCGTAACCAATCATTCTGGCTTGATTGCGTTTTAATCATAAAAACCATTCCCGCAGTTTTGTTTGCTCGCGGTGCGTACTAAATTTGGAGAACACTAATGAAATTAGAAACTGTGAAGCGACCGACTGCGATTATTCTAGCGAGCCAATTAATTGAAGGTAACCTACAAACAATTTTTGGAAAGCGTGAAACAGCGTCATTAATGATCGCCGGGGCGACCGTAATAGAGCATGTTCTAGATGAACTTCAAGACCTCAATTTCGCGCAATGTTTTGTATTGGCTGGCGATAATGCACACGAGATTCATGCCGTCGTGATGGGCTTGCAGCATTGGGGAATGAAGATCGAAGTTATGAATTATTCCTTGAGTAGAGACCAAGTGCTGAGGGATTTCAAGTCTATGAGTCAGCCAAATGGTCTACTTGTGATCGAAGCAAACCAATTGAGAAGTGAGTCAATTAAAGAATTTTTAAACCTCTCCGACCAAACTGATTATCTACTATACAGCGCAATGAGATCGAAAAAATCATTAGGCCTGACCTATATCAAACCCTCGAATGCTGATTGGATTATTAATGCAAGACCAATAGAAATGAGTCAAGTTGTTATTAATCCACTGCAAACTACCAAAGACTTTCATCGCGCCAATATTGACGTTGTTCTTGGAAAGTATCGCGGACTTGAGTCGAGTGTTTCCTGTCATGCAACGGGCCGCCAATTACGGCACTGGTCGGCCAAGGTCGACAAGAGAGCAATAGTTGATCGTTCAGGGGTGATGATTGATCGGCTCTGTAAAGTTGAACGAAATGTTAGTTTGAGTTCGGTAGTGTTAAATCACAATGTTTATGTTGCACGAAATACTATGTTGAAAAATACCATAGTGATGCCAAACGCGGTGATTTCGTCGAATCAAAACATTCGTAATTCAATCATCCACGGCGATACTGTTTATCAAATTTACGGTTAAGCCTGCGAGACTGATACTCAGCGGACAATGTTGCTCACCTGAGGGCGGTTGACTATTTCGCTGGCTACTTTCGCTGACTACTAGTTTGCACGCTAGTCGAGAGCAGGAGTCAGTGGCAACACAACAATGTTAAGCACTAAATAAACAAATCATACGATCTACTGAATGTAGACCTTATGTACTTTCTCATTTTAAGCAATTTAACTGAATTTTGATTGTGCGCCGCACTGCTAAGAAGTAAGCAAAATGAGTATCAAAAAAGATGCTTAAGGCGTTCTGAACCAAGCCTTCATTTAATCGCCGATGCCAAAGAAAGTCTGAAATCAGTCCCACGCCAAGACTCGCTTTAAGGGCCTCCTAACCATGTAGCAATATTCGAGTTCACTAGGGCATCTATTCCGTATTTTTCGAATATGCCCTCCCATAGATTCGGTTGATTATAGGCCGAAATCAATTCTTTACCCGCTGAATCAGCGATTGACTTTATCTTTTAGTCGGCAACCGAGTCTTGATTATTGAAAATCAAAATAAGTTTTTCTCTAATGAGAAGTTTACTATTTTCGCTCTTAACTTTTTTTCAGACAAGAACACCATATCGCTATATCGACGTTACTTCGAAATCAATCCATGGAGTCATCAGAAGAGCGCGCATTTAAGTTAAAAGTCGAGCAAGAGTCCTGAAGGCATTTAAAATTCTGCTCCAGCCTGAAGGCATTTAAAATTCTGCTCCAGCCTGAAGGCATTTAAAATTCTGCTGCAGATAGTCCTATTGCACTATTGTAATAGAGGTTAGCTGTGCATATTATCGAAAGCACTTCGTAGTTACGAAGTAAACAAAGATGTACTCTCTCAGGGGATGTAGCCAGATTAAGTTTCATAGCATCATTTAATTTACAGAAAGGGTTAACTAAAGAAAGACTAAATTGCGAAGCCAGCAAATAAGGTCAGCGTACTAGTATGTTCACAAACAATACATGTCTACTCGCGAAATATCTCAAGGCCCCCTCCCCTACCTATAGAATGAACGTTTAAGAGGAATAATTTTATGTCTGAGCCGTTTTTAGCTGAAATACGCATGGTCGGGTTTAATTTCGCCCCGCGTGGTTGGGCTTTTTGCGATGGTCAAATATTGCCCATTAATCAAAATCAGTCCCTATACTCACTATTGGGAACTACCTATGGAGGAGACGGGCGCACCAGTTTTGCACTACCAGATTTACGCAGTCGAACCCCTTTACACACCGGAGATGCCTTTCTACTTGGTCAGAAAAGCGGGGCGGAAACAGTCACTCTGAGCGCGGCTCAAATTGCAGCACACACCCACGCAGTTAAAGCCTCAAGTACCGAAGGTGATCTGCGTGCAGGCAAAGGCAAAGTATTAGCGCGATCAACTGCTGGTTCTCTTGCTTACAGGGCTCCCGAAGCCGGCTCAAACACCGCATTACGCTCAGGCACCGTCACCAATGCGGGTGGTGGGCAAGCCCATGACAACATGCAACCCTATACCACGCTCAGTTTCACCATCGCGCTGCAAGGCTTGTTCCCTAGCCGTAACTAACTCAAGGAGAAAACACAATGTCAGAACCATTTGTAGGTGAAATTCGCATGTTTGCGGGTAACTTTGCGCCACGAGGTTGGGCCTTCTGTGACGGCCAGTTGTTAGCTGTTTCACAAAACGATGCCCTGTTCAGCCTATATGGCACCATATACGGCGGCGACGGTCGCACAACCTTCGGTCTTCCAGATATGCGTGGCCGTATACCATTACATCAAGGAACAGGGCCAGGTTTGTCGAGTCGTCGCTTGGGTTCCAAAGGCGGGGAAGAACAGGTCACTATCACGACAAATCAGCTTGCCAGTCATACACATGACTTTAATGCCAACAATAATGTAGCGGGAGCAGACACAGCCATACCTCAAGGCAAGCTTGTCGGGGACCCTGTTGGTATCGAGTTCTATGACCAAGCATCGCAAACCGGAGACCTTGCATCAACCAGCATCGCAAACACGGGTGGAAATCGACCGCATACCAATTTAATGCCAACCCTTTGCGTCAACTTCATTGCCGCTTTGTTCGGAATTTACCCGTCTCGCAATTAAAACAGGAGTATTATTATGTCAGAACCATTTATAGCAGAAATACGAATTTTCGCTGGCAATTTTGCTCCGCGTAGCTGGGCATTTTGCGACGGGCAATTACTACCAATTGCGAATAATACCG
>JAESTB010000320.1 GCA_016763815.1 Arenicella sp. | reverse complement strand
TTTTGATCATTTGAGACGTAATGGTCATTCCATTGCTCGAAAATGATCGAGAAAATAGACAAAAGTGGCGCTTTCGTACTAGCAAAATTCATTATCCGACAGACCCTTTAACGACCTGCACTAGCAACTTCAAGGCTTAAACTAGATGAACAAATCGATAAAAAAAAATATTTCTGAAAATCGAAGTTTTATAATTTTCATACTTTTAATGACGGTCTTCAGAAGCAGTTTAGCCGACTGGAACTCAGTACCCACAGGCTCGATGAAGCCAACAATTGTCGAAGGCGATAGAATCGTCATTAACAAGTTAGCCTATGATTTGCATGTTCCATTTTCTAACATTTCCTTAGCTAAACTGGCCGATCCAAAACGTGGTGACATCATTATTTTTAACTCAAAGGTATCGAATAAACGTTTGGTAAAACGGGTTATCGGCGTTCCGGGTGATACAGTCTCGATGCATAATAACGAGCTAAGTATCAACGGAGAAGTGCTGCAATATGCCAGTCAAAGCAAAACTACCAAACCAAGCACAGCGACAGGATATCGCCAGCGAACCGAAAACCTCTTTGGCATTAAGCACTCAATCATAGTCAGCAATCAGTCAACAACGGCATCGAGCTTTTCACCTGTCACCGTTCCTAAAGACAGCTACCTGGCTTTGGGCGATAACCGAGACAATAGCATTGACTCGCGTTACATCGGTTTTGTTCCACGCAGTGAAATTATTGGCCGTAGCCGCAGCGTGGCAATGTCATTTGATTACAATGATTACTACCTTTTGAGAAAGGATCGCTTTTTCAAATCACTCTAAGTAACAGCGCCATAGCCGTTTAAATAGCCTAGCCTATTAACTAGCGCATTAACGAGTGGCCGCTTCCTTTACAAACTCCTTATAGAGTTTGTCTTGTAAGCTAGTGTCATTGCCTGCTTTGCGCGCTTGATCGACCACATCTTTGCTTAGATGCGAGGCAAATAACCGAATAAATTCATAGACATACTCTCTCATCACGGCATTCTTACGAATCGCCAAGCTGGTAACACTTGAATCAAACAAATTGCTAGCATCAAGCGCGGTGAGATCTTGATCTTGAGCTTTGTCGTAGGCCATTCGGGCGCAGATACCAATTCCTAGGCCACTTCGGACGTAAGTCTTTATGACTTCTGCATCAGCCGCCATTAACACTACGTTAAGGTCTAGACCTTGTTTTTTAAATGCGCGATTAATTACCGAACGATCGGCGATGCCAAAGGTGTAGGTAATAATAGGATGCTTGGCAATGGCCTTTAAAGTCAACTGGTGTTCACTGACCAATTCATGACCTTTTGGAACAATAATGCAACGGTTCCAGCGATAGCACGGCAGTAAAATCAGGTTATCGAACAACTCTAGAGCTTCAGTGGCAATGCCAATATCGGCTTGGCCTGAATCCGTTAGGCTAGCAATTTGTTCAGGGGTGCCTTGATTAATTTGCAATTGAACCTTGGGGTAACGCTTTCGAAACTCGCTGATCACCGGAGGCAGAACATAGCGGGCTTGAGTGTGTGTGGTCGCAATCGATAACATGCCCGAATCTGGGTGACTAAAATCTTCAGCTATTCGCTTGACGTTATCAGCTTCGTTTAGAATTATCTCGAAGCGCTGGACCAGTAAATCGCCCTCAGGTGTGAGGCCGTTGATATGCTTGCCGCTTCTTTCAAAGATGGTAACACCTAGCTCTTCTTCCAAACGCTTGATCTGGCTACTAACACCAGGCTGAGAGGTAAAAAGCTTTTCGGCCGCCGCGGTCACGTTCATGCCGTTCTTCACGACTTCCGTAACGTATTGAAGTTGTCTTAGTTTCATAAAAGCGAATTAGTTAGTGCAGGCGACGTCACCTATCTGAGGTATTCATCTCCAAGTGTCACATAAAACGACAACAAAGACTAACCGACGGTTAATTCTTGAAACATCGATCCGGTATCGAAAACTCACTATCGAGCGAGCCATTTTGATCATAGAGGTCACAATTAGCCATATAGTTTGCTGTAGTAGCCGGCATAGGAACACGTACCCCGCTGAGATGGCTAATGACATCCTTGCCCATGTGTAGCAAGCGCATGCCGTCTTCCCAATATCGCAAGCGGTCCTCATGGCTGCTTAAGCCACACGGCTTAAATTCGGAGATAGCCTCCTTGGCAGCAACATAACGTGGCCAGACCTCGTAAATCACCTCATCTCGACGCATGGTCTCAACTTCAGTTTTGGCCGCATCACGGAGCTCCTCTAGCATCGGCAGTACACCTTCAAAGCCATCAACGTGGGCAAAAACCGCCAGCATTCGATCAATAATTTTGTCAATTGCATTGAAAGTCTGTGCCAATTTAATATAGCGGCTCTCGAAAAAGCGATCCATCGGGTAAGAGAACGCTTTGAACGGTTCACCCCACAGTTCGTCAACCCCTTCTTCGCCACTGAAATGTCTGACTTGCTTGCCTAATTCCAGAGCTTCGATAAAACAAGCCTCGCACTGCTGCATCAACGGGTTATCGGGGCCAATACGGATGCCTTTGTCTTCTAAGTCGACTACACCTGAGAATATATCGGTCGCTCGGTTGAATAACGACCCCGCCAACATGGCTGCTTTTACCCTTTTACGTGATGGGTCTTGCTCTTGTTCGTAATATTTACGTGCAATTTCTAAGCGCCAGCCCGGCGAGTTTATACCTTGCTCGGTATGATGAAACACTCGACGACGCAGAGAGACAATTAAATCTTTTTTCTCAGACATGGTGTTCGCTGGCGGTGCATAGTAGCGAATCCAATAGCCATCAATAAAAATACAGATTTTGCCATTATGTTCTTTAATGACACCATTCTCGGACGGTTGCGTAGCGTCCGACCCAAGGCTGACTTGAGAAGTTGATTTTGATCGCGTCGTTGACACTTATAGGCTCTTTTAAGTTAGGTGTCTTATTTTAATTGATCTACTAATTCCATTTGAACTATTTAGTTAGCGCCTTGCGTTCCATTTGGCGCCGACGATCGCAAACTTTTTTTCCTTCACAGATATCACAGGCGCCTTTCAGGCCGTCGATATCGTTTAAACCACCACAGCTTCCTTTAATAGCGCGATTATTCACAATAACACCTACAGCCATGGCTACCATGACCAACATAAAAACAGCAAAGGTGACAAAAAATAAGTTCATACGTCAAATCGACTAGATGTTTAAGCTGATAAGTGACCCCTAAGCCACTTATTCGATGACAGTAATGTAGTAATAGCGGTGCGAGGTTGCAAGCATTTATTGCAAATATGCTTCAAATTTTTCAGTTATTTGCACCGTATATTCTCCTGCAGTGTCACCGCGAATAATCAAATACGCGGCAAGATCATTATCTAGGGCAAACTGCCAAGCTCGTTTTTCGTCCATCGCCATCATCGCCGTCGCTAAGGCGTCAGCTGTGCTTGTGCGCTCGCTTATAACACTAACCAAAGCGAGTTTGTGATATACCGGCGTTAGCGTGCTTGAGTCGATCGTGTGAGAAAACTGCTGGCCATCAATAACGAGGTAATTACGGTAATCGCCAGAGGTTGCAATTGCGACATTGTTGAGCTTAGCAATCTC
>JAESTB010000023.1 GCA_016763815.1 Arenicella sp. | reverse complement strand
TCGGACTGGATGGAGCTGGAGAAGCAGCGAGGCATCTCAGTAACGTCGTCAGTAATGCAGTTTGAGTACCATGGCAAGATCATTAATTTGCTTGATACGCCAGGACATGCTGACTTCTCGGAAGACACATACCGAACGTTGACGGCTGTCGATTCGGCGTTAATGGTGATCGATATTGCCAAAGGTGTAGAAGAACGTACCATTAAGCTGATGGATGTTTGTCGCCTACGTACGACGCCGATCATGACCTTTGTAAATAAGATGGATCGCGAAGGTCGTGACCCCATTGAGGTGATGGATGAAATTGAGTCGGTGCTCGATATCTTGTGTGCGCCAATGACCTGGCCAATCGGAATTGGCAAGCAGTTTCGAGGCATATATCGTCTCTACGATGACACAATTCATTTATTTGCCGGCCGACCTGGCAATAGCAAAGATCAAGATCAATTTATAGATGGCCTCGATAACCCTGAGCTGGTTGAGGTTCTAGGTTCGATGGCGCAAGAGCTTCGTGAAGAGCTAGAGTTGGTTCGAGGTGCTAGCAATGAGTTTGACAAAGAATTTTACGAGAGCGGTGATCTAACGCCGGTCTTCTTTGGTTCAGCTATTTCGAACCTAGGTGTTGAAGAGTTGATGTCGAGTTTTGCCGAACACGCACCGGCGCCCCAAAGTCGAATGGCCGAAACTCGTGAAGTGAAATCCAGCGAAGAGAAGTTCACTGGGTTTGTGTTTAAAATTCAAGCCAATATGGATCCGTCGCACCACGATCGAATTGCGTTTATGCGCATTACTTCCGGCAAATTTACCAAGGGCAAAAAACTCAAACACGTACGCTTAAAAAGAGACATGGCGATCAATAATGCCAGCTCATTCATGGCATCTAAACGCGATGCCATTGAAGAGGCCTATGCTGGCGACATCATCGGCGTACATAACCATGGCACGATTCAAATTGGTGATACGTTTACCGAAGGTGAAGAGCTTAAATTTACCGGTATACCGAACTTTGCTCCTGAGCTGTTTAGGCGTGTTCGTCTACAAGACCCTTTACGTGCCAAAGCGCTACAAAAGGGTTTGATCCAGCTGTCGGAGGAAGGCGCAACACAAGTTTTTCGACCATTGACTAACAACGATATGATTCTTGGTGCGGTGGGTGTGTTGCAGTTTGACGTAGTGGCGTATCGATTAAAAGCTGAGTATAACGTCGACTGTGCCTTTGACGCCGTTCAAGTGGCTACGGCGCGTTGGTTGCATTTTCCGGACGATAAGACTGAAACTGAGTTTCGACGCAAAAACGAATCAAATATTGCTATAGATGGCGCTAAATGCCTCACCTATGTAGCTCCCAATATGGTTAATTTACAACTAACTATCGAGCGTTGGCCTGAGGTTGAGTTTAGAAAAACTCGAGAAATCTAGTTCCATTTTTGGAAAGAATTGCTCGCTCGAGCGTTTAGCTAGACTCGGCAATTGCACCTTTGCTAATGCCCTCATAGGCGCGCACTTTGAAGCTTGAGTTTGGCATTTCCTGTTCAAGTACCGACAGCACATGTTCGGCAATGCACTCGACGGTGGTGTCGCTCTCCATTAGATAAACGCGCTCTTCGGGTAGCGTTAAACTAAAAACTCCCTGATCGGTTTGGTAGTCAAAACGTACTTGGCCATGTGCGAATTCGCTGACATCTTCACTGGAGCCTAGATAAATGTCTTGCCAGCGTGCGGCAAGCTGACTTTCGAGCTTACGATTTCTGCGTTTGTTTTTCCAAATTTCTATTTTTGATCGATGGCCGTGCGCAATGCGCTGGCAGTTGCCATCGTGCTTCTTGAGGCCGTGACTATAGCTGTAGTAGCGACCAGCGCTGGCTTCTATGTTTAGTGTGACCTTGATGTCGTTGACGTTGTCGGGTAATACTTTTGCTAAGCCTTTGGTGATGTATTCACGCACTCCTTTACGCGAGATGCTCTTAGCGTGAATGCGGCACAATGAGCTAGTAGGAGATGAATGCTCTATCGGCTCATTGGTTTTGGGTATGAAGGTGATATTGGTATTGTCACCATCCCCTGAGAGCGTCGAACCTTCATATTTGGTCGGCACCAGTAGCTTGTGATCGACTTCACGATCAATCCACTGCTTGATTGTCTTCTTCACTTTAGAAAAGTCGAAAACCATGCTTTGCTTATCGAGCTCTCCACCAAGTTCAATGTCAACCGACCAGCTTGCACCAATAAGGCCTCGCTTTGGGTCAAGAATGGAGCAGTCGATCACGGTTAAATTATCTACAAAAAGGCGTGGCATGAGCTTAAATCAGGTGTTAATCATTAGCTGAACTATATTGAGATCTCAGCATAACTCTAGCACAAGATAAAGTGCTTGATATTTCCAATATTTTTCTAAAAACATCGAGCAATAGCAAGCTATTACACTCAGTTTTTACTTCAATCTTGAAAATATCAAACATTTTACTTTTGCACTGGAGTTATGCTGAGGTCTCATACTACACTTCGCAGCATACAAATTCGCAGGCACAATTAAATACATGACCATTACTCGGTTTCCCCCATCGCCAACCGGCTATCTTCATATTGGCGGTGCTCGTACCGCGCTTTATTCATGGTTACACGCTCGTCAAAACAACGGCAAGTTCATTTTGCGTATCGAAGATACTGATTTAGAGCGCTCAACGCAAGAGTCGGTGCAGGCTATCCTAGATGGTATGCAATGGCTCGGGCTCGATTATGATGAAGGGCCGTATTATCAAACTCAACGCTTCGATCGTTATGCGCAGGTGATTGAGAATTTGTTGAGCGACGGCAAAGCTTATCATTGTGAGTGTTCGAAGCAGCGTTTGGATGAAATGCGTGAGGCTCAAAAGGCCAGCGGGCAAAAGCCCAAGTACGATGGGCGATGTCGCGAACTTGGCTTAGCCGATGCCGACAACACTGTTGTGCGGTTTAAAAACCCGCTCGACGGCGATGTGCTGATTGCCGATTTAGTCAAAGGCAATATCTCGATATCTAATCGCGAAATAGATGATTTGGTAATAGCAAGACCTGACGGCGTACCCACGTATAATCTGACCGTGGTAGTCGATGATATGGACATGGGAATTACTCACGTGATCCGTGGTGATGACCACATCAATAATACGCCCAGGCAGATCAATATTTTCAACGCACTCGGAGCCGCGCTACCGCTGTACGGCCATGTGCCAATGATATTGGGAGAAGATGGCGCTCGCATGTCAAAGCGTCATGGAGCGGTTGGCGTTATGCAATATCGTGATGATGGCTTTTTGCCAGAAGCACTGCTGAACTATCTGGTTCGGTTGGGCTGGTCGCATGGAGATCAAGAGCTGTTTAGCATGGATCAACTGCTCGAGTTATTTAACATTGAAGATGTCAGTCGCTCGCCATCAACCTTTAATCCTGAGAAGTTGTTATGGGTTAATCAAGAGAAAATTAAGCTCTTAACACCCAGCGAGCTTTTAGCAAGAAGTGCATGGCATTTTGCAGATGCGGATATCCCGCAACCGTCGGGTGATTATGCTGAGTCAGTGGTTGGTTTAATTCAAGAGCGTTGCAAAACACTAATTGATGTAGTTGATCAGACGCGTTTCTTCTTCACTGAGGTTGGCGCTTACGACCAAGCCGCGTTGAAGAAATGGGTTAAGCCGGTATCGCCTGAGTTGCTGGATGCATTGATTGTTAAGCTTGATGCGCTTGACCAATGGAGTGCTGAGGGTGTGCAGGCGTCGGTTCAGGCGGTGGTCGATGAAAACCAAGTTGGTTTTGCTAAAGTAGCTCAGCCGGTTCGCATTGCGGTGACCGGTGGCACGATGTCACCATCTATCGATTCCACCTTGGAGTTATTAGGCCGCGAAAAGAGCATGCAAAGACTGCGCGCAGGCTTAAGCGCTTTCGAATCAATTTTGCTTGAACGAGGCTAACTTGCCATTGAAGTTGCGAGACAGTTTGTTTGCTTAATGCGTGAAGATTGCAATATTAAGCAAATCTAAGGAGTGAGAGCGATTTTTTTTAAATAGGTTCGTGACGATTAACTTATTGACTGGTAGACTAAACACTTAAGTTTGTAATTGTTTGGCTCGCTTAAGTCGCACGACCGAATTTCTATTAGATTTGGTCTGTCTTGAAATTAAAGGCTTGGCTTACAGTGCGAATCCGTTATAGACTTAGATGTGTAAGTTCTGCAAAAGACAGAACTGATAAAATAATAAACAAGCCTATGTGGAATTGTTAAAGCTGATTTTATAAACCTCGAGCATTAGGCTAGAGTTATTGGAAACCGTCTAAAGCAGTATTGGTTTTCAAATGGATTTAAGTTTTACCGATTCAAATACGGGTTAGCCTTAGGAGAAGATGTTTACCTTGATTGTGCGAGAGCGTGAACACTATTAGTAAAAAGCAGTGATGGCCGAGCTAACCATATCTCAATCCAGCCTAGTTATTTACCAACGTCGTTCACACCGTCGCTCAATGAGCCTTGTTGATCTAATTTAGAATTAGTTGTCAATGGGGGGTAGTGAGTTTAGTTGTGTCGGGGTTATTTAAAGCCTGCCTTCTTTTTTATGAATGCAGTGCGTTTCAATTATTAGCCCGCTTTGCTTACTCGTTACGGTGTATCGTGTTCATTCTGACGTTTTGTTATAAAAATTTCCTTGCGTATCGATGTGGGTAGGCAAGATTAATATAGTTGAATAACTGAATTTCAATTCTTCTCATCTGTATATCCATTGTGTTGATGACTTTGACTTATAGTCTATGGCTTCAACATCAATTGGCTTTGAGCTGCGAAGAATTTAAACAAATCAGCTTTATTTGGTGTTGGTCTGTCTTCTATCTAGGCATAGGACGCACGCTAAATAAGTTGGTCATTATTGAATCTAGCTAAATAGATTTCATTACAAGAGGTTAAATCTAAAATGAAAAAATCTGTGTTGAATTGGGTTGGTCAAACGTTAGCAGTTGTTGCTATCAGTGCGACCGCTGCGACCGTTGTACTGGCGCAGACCGTCGACCAAGAGTTCGCTCGCGAGCTTAAATTGGTGGAAGGATTAAAAGTCTATAACGATCAGCTCGAAGACCAACTTAAGGCGCAAGCTGTCGCTAAGAGAGAAATCCTTGTGTCCATTGATAAAGCCAAAGATCTTGAGCCACAAGTTGCGCCGTTGTTGGGCCAAATGTTGAGCGCCTTAGAGAAATTTATCAAAGCTGACCTTCCATTTCACAAAGAAGATCGTATGGCTAGTGTGTTTAAATTGAAAGATTTGATGACTAATCCAGCCGCCTCTACATCAAGCCGTTTCCGTAGCATTATGGATATCTATACGGTAGAGATGGAGTATGGCAACAACTATGAAGCCTATAAGGCGCTACAAAATGTAAACGGCGAAGATATCGAAGTTGACATGCTGCGAATGGGTCGAATTGCATTGTATTTTCAGACCAAAGATCAAAAAGTATCAGCCATGTGGGATACAGTGAATAACAACTGGAAAATCCTTTCTGCAGATACTAACCGAAATATCCGCAAAGCAATAAAAGTGGCTGCAAAAACAACTGCGCCTGAATTGCTAAGTTTGCCACTAAATGCTCCGGAGGGCGTGTAACATGAAGCGTATTCTTACTGCCGTTGCTCTAGTAGCAACCCTTGTAATTGCCCCAGTGCAAGCTCAAACTGTTGATCAGTTATTGAGTCAAGTTAAAAACGGTACTTTACAGAAAAGTAAAGAAGCCATTGATTTAGAACGGAGTTTTGGCTCCGCTGGCGCAAGAAAGGCTAGTATTGTAGCCAAGCTGAAAGCCGATCGCGCCGCGTTGGAAGCGCGCAGTGATACTTTAGAAATTCAATATGCCACAAGAGATGAAGAGTTGGATACGCTACGTACTACGCGTCAAAACTCACTCGGCGATTTGAAAGATCTATTCGGTGCGGTCCAACAAATTGTTGGTGAAGCTGAAGCGACCTTTGATACCTCTTTGATCTCCGCAGAGTTTCCAGGGCGTGGTTCTGATTTCGCTGAAATCACCAAGAAAGTATCTAACCAGTCAAATGTATTGGTGACGGCTGATGAAATTGAATCGGTTTGGAAAGCTATCTTTAACGAGATGGCGCAGCAAGGCAAAATCACCAAATTTACCGCTAACGTAGCAACTGCTGCAGGCGCGAAAGAAAGTCAAACTGTTGTTCGTGTAGGCAACTTTAATTTGATCGGTGATGGCGTCTTTTTAACCTACGGTAAAGGTGGTGTCGCTGAATTGCCACGTCAACCCGACGGTCGTTATCTAAGCCAAGCGGATGATTTGTTTAACGCATCAGCCGCTGGTGCTGTATTTGCATTAGACCCGACTCAAGGTACACTTCTTGGTGCGGCTGTTGAAGCTCCAAGCTTAATGGATCGTATCCACCAAGGTGGTTTAGTTGGTTACATCATTTTAGGTGTTGGCGCAATCGCAGCAGTTATTGCACTGCTCAAGATTGTCACCTTGTTTGCTGTATCGGCAGCGGTTAACAAGCAGGCTAAGAATCCTGGCTCACCGTCAACTAAGAATCCGCTAGGCCGCGTATTGAAAGCTGTTCAAGATAGCCCGAGTAAAGATACTGAAGCGATGGAGCTTCGTTTATCTGAAGCGATCATGAAGGAAACGCCAAAATTAACGTCTTGGTTGATGTTTTTGAAAATCGTCTCAGTGGTCGCGCCTTTAGCCGGACTACTTGGTACGGTGCTCGGCATGATTACCACATTCCAATCGATCACATTGTTCGGTGCTGGCGATCCCAAGCTTATGGCTGGCGGTATTTCGCAAGCGCTAGTGACCACAGTTTGTGGGCTAGTTGTGGCTATTCCTATCGTATTGCTTCACACCGCTGCGGCCTCAAAGGCGAAGCGTGTTGAAGAAATTTTGGAAGAGCAATCAGCCGGTATGGTTGCACGCCAGATCGAAGGTTAATTATTACCTTATTAAGTAATAATTAACTTTGATCTCAGGCTTAACTCATGAGCATCTACGATCTAATAATAAGTCGTAGCAGTGCTTGTGAGTCAGGCAAATAAGAAACTTGTTAACGTTATACGTTAACTTGCAATAGAGGTTTCATCAGATGCCAGATTTTATTTTACTCGCCTATGAGTACATTCGAGATTTTATGGAATTGGGCGGCCCGGTTCTTTATTTAATCGCGTTGCTCCTGGTTGTCATGTGGTACATGATAATCGAGCGTATTTTCTATATTCGGGGTCCACATCAGCGCGCTGTTAAGGCGGCGTTAGATCAGTGGGAAGCGCGTTCGGAGAGAAACTCTTGGGCGGCACATCAAGTTCGTGAGCAATTAGTTTCTACTGTCGGTAGCAAGTTAAAAGAAAACTTGTCGATGATTCAGGCTTGTGTAGCGCTAGCGCCATTATTCGGCTTGCTAGGAACGGTTACCGGCATGATCGAAGTTTTCCAAGTAATGGCCATTAACGGCACCAGTAATGCTCGTGCAATGGCGGGCGGCGTATCGCGTGCAACAGTGCCAACTATGGCGGGCATGGTTGCTGCGTTGTCAGGGCTCTTCTTGAGCTTTTGGTTGCAACGCAAAGCCGAGCAAGAACGCGAATTATTGAACGAACACTTAACGCTTGATCATTAAGCCGATCTAAGCCATTCAAACGACATTCATTGCAAAAAACCATTCAAATGGTCGATTGTGAGAATTGGGAGATAGTAAATGAGAAGATTAAGAAGCAAGCAAGAAGATGACGCCAAGATTGACATCACTCCGATGTTGGATGTTGTGTTTATCATGCTTATTTTCTTTATCGTGACCGCTAGCTTTATTAAAGAAAGTGGTGCAAAAGTAAACAAGCCTGATGCCGTAAATGCCGAAAAGCACCCTAAGGCGACAGTATTGTTAGCGATCGATGAAAATAATGAAATTTGGCTAGACCGTAGAGTTATTGATCCGCGCGCCATCAAAGCTAATATCACTCGTTTGCGAGCCGAAAACCCAGATGGCGAAGTGATTGTTCAAGCGGATGTCGAGTCAAACGCCGAAACGGTGTTGAAAGTAGTCGATGCTCTCAAAGATGCGGGCATCTCGATTCCAACTATTGCGACTAAGTCGGAGTAATTACCATGGCAAAACCTATTTCATTCATACTGTCTATACTGGTGACGTTGACTTTAATCGCTGCCATGTACGCGCTGATTAAAATGAAAGACCCAGAGCTGAACAAGGTCGAAGGCTTTAAACTGCCCAACTTTACTTACGTTGCTAAGAACGAAGATGTTCAAACTATTACGCCCAAACCGAACCGCCCTGATGAAGTGCAAGAGCAGCCAGAGGTGCCAGATACAAAGATAGTGCCTGACCGCGTAGATATTAATTCCGAGCTTGGTCTTGGCGCGGTAAAGATCGGTATTAACCGAGATTTGAAAGGATTTAATTCTAACGATGGTGAGTTTCTGCCGATTTTCCGTGCGCCGCCCATCTTTCCTCGTCGAGCATTAGAGCGTGGAATATGTGGTTGGGTCGAATTGTCTTATACCGTAACCTCTGCTGGAACAGTCGCCGACGTAATTATGGTAAAAAGCTCGTCAAGTATGTTTGAGCGCAATGCGGTAAAAGCGGCCCAGAAATATAAGTATAAGCCTCGTCAAGTAGGCGGCAAAGCGGTGGACGTTGAAGGTGTTTCGATTCTTATCTCATTTGAGGTTGAAGGTCAAGATTGTTAGATACCCTCGATTAAATAGATGAAACCTCAGATATTAAATAGATAAAACCTCTGACAAGACTAGCAAATAATTTCAAATAAATAGTAGCTGATATTAGACCAAACGATGTTCTTAACGACGTTCTTAATAGAAGCTACTTAAAGGTGAAAAAAATGATCAAATTGAAGTCAATTAAAAATCAGTTAAAACCATTTATCAGCGTAAGTTTGAGCGTTGTGGTTATGTTGCCGTTTTTAGCTGCGGTTGAAGTAACCGCATTAGATGCGCAACAGGCACAGGCACAAACATCAAGGCAAGATAAGCCAAAGACGGTGAAGGTTCAATCTATCCGTCAAAAGTATATTAAGACCTTTGAGAAGATTCAGGAAGCTTTCGAGACTGAGAACAACGCAGAAGTTGAACGTCTTTTGGCTAAGTTGTCGAGTGAAGACGATTTAAACAATATAGAAAAGGCCTATATCGCCAATTATCGCGGCAATATTTGTTTCTCTATCGATCGCTTAGACTGTGCACTGCGTGAATTTAAAAAAGTAACGGCGACACGTGACGGTCTACCTGAAAGTTTCTACAATCAGATGTTGTACGTAATTGCTCAGGTATTATTCTCTCAAGAGAAATATCGTGATGCGTTGAGTTACGCGCAAATTTGGGCCAAAACCCAAGAAAGTCCAACCGCTGATGCTTACATGCTGATCGGTCAAGCTCATTACATGCTTAAGGAGTATGACAAAGCGTTGCCAAATGTTCAAAATGGCATTGCAAAGTATATTGAGCTGGGCAGTGTGCCGAAAGAAGGTTGGTTAAACCTGCTCAGCAGCATCTACCGTCAGAAGGATGATTTTAAGAAAATGTTGCCAGTAGTAAAACAACTGGTTCAACACTACCCTAAGAAAACTTACCTACTAACGATGGCCGGAATATTTAACGAGCTTGATGATCAGCCACGCATGACGGCGATGTATCAAGCGATGTACGACCAAGGCTTGTTGGCGACTGAATCTGAGTTGGTGACGTTGGCGTCATTAGAAATGAGCCAGGAAAATCCATTTCATGCTTCGCAGATTATGAAAAAGGGTATTGCTTCAGGCGTTGTGAAGAAGAATTTGGCGAACTACCGTTTGTACTCTCAATCACTGTACGCCGCTCGTGAGTACGACGATGCATTGGAGCCGCTAGCTAAAGCGGCGAGCCTGTCTGGTGATGGCAAGTTGTACAATCAACTAGGGCAATCATTCATCGCATTAAATCGATGGCGCGAAGCTGAAAATGCACTCAATAGTGCGATCAAAAAGGGCGGGCTAAGTAACACCGGTCAGACATTGATTAGTAGAGGTTTAACCCAATTCGAGCAGAACAATTTTAAAGCGGCAGAAGCGACCTTTGTTAGAGCTCAGAAGTATGAAAAGGTTTCTAAAACGGCGGCCAATTGGATTCGGTATGTAAAAGCTGAAGTGCGTAGATTAAAAGAATTAAATGCTCCAATTCAAGAAATTGATACGACAGTAGAGCCTGTAATTAGTTAGGCTAATAACAAAATTGGTAATTTTTCAGAGATTCTAAATCTCTGAATAAGAGAACGAATTTACCAAGTCGATTTCAGACTTGGTCACCTTAAAGAGGTTAAGCATGGGTACAGCAGTACTAAAATCAGTGGTTAGACAGAGTTTGTTGGGCATAGCGTTAATTGCCTTGGCTCCGACTTCGGCATATGCCGATAGAACAGATGATATTGTTAGTCGCAATGGCAAAAGGCTGCAAGATGGTGCGGCTTCGCAGAAGCGTATCGACGATACGTCTGAACGAACTGAGAAAATCGTTTCGCAATATCACCAGCAGCGTAAGAATGTCGAGGTGCTGAAGAAATTTAATGATCGTCTTCGTCGAACTCTCCAGGCTCAAGAAGTTGCTATGACCAAGTTAGCTCAGTCTATTGAGGATGCTTCTTTAATCGAGCGACAGATCGTACCGCTAATGCTTAGCATGGTCGATGGACTTGAGAAGTTCATTGCTGCTGATATCCCCTTCAAACTAGATGAGCGAAATGCTCGTTTGGCAAGAATTAAAGGTTATCTGACCAACGCAAATATTTCAGCAGCTGAACGGTTTCGCCAAGTTTTAGATGCTTATTCGATTGAAAATGCCTATGGCCAAAGTATTGATGCCTTCGTTGAAGAGTTGCAGTTAGATGGAGTTGCGAAAACGGTTAATATTCTCCAAATTGGTCGTGCTGGTTTGTATTTTCAAACCACCGACGGAACTCAATCAGGTTATTGGGATAAAGCAGCAGGGCAATGGCAAAAACTAGACGCATCGCACAACGCTGGCATCACTAAGTCTATTCGCATCACTCGAGGTAAAGAGGTTAACGACCTTATGACTTTGCCTGTTGCGGCTCCGGAGGTTATCTAACATGGCTACTGTTTCTAGAAAAAATATGGGCATCAAACCTGTTATGCAAAAACTAACAAAAGTAGCTGTGTTAAGTTTATCTGCTTTAGCGATTTTGCTTGGGGCCGTGAACATTCAAGCTCAGAGCCTAGATATTGAAAAGGTTTATAACAGCACAACGAGAGCGGCTGGCAAAGAACGTAGTGCCAATGCTGCACGAGAAAATTCTTTCAAAGCTGAGAGAAGCAAGCAACAGGGCCGTTTAAATTCGATGACCAATGAGCGCGCTCGTCAAGAGCGTATTGGTAAAGATCTAGAGCGTAATTTTGATGCAAATGACGTTAAAATTAATGCCCTTACAGATGAATTAGCGAAAGAGTTAGGTGATCTAAAGCAACTGTTTGGCGTTATTCAGTTATCCGCATCAGAGGCTCAAGAAGCTTACAAGAGTTCTTACATAAGCGCACAATATCCAGAGCGGTCAGAGAATTTGCGTCAGATGGTGGAGAAGATGTCTAGCCTTACCGAGCTAGTTTCGATCAACGAAATTGAAGATCTCTGGTTCCAGCTTCAAAATGAGATGACTGAACAAGGTAAAATTGTCACCTATACCGCTCCGGTAAGATTTAAAGTCGGTGAAGAGACGGATGATGATGGCAAAACCTACCCAGTATATGAAGCGCAAGAACGGCAAGTTACCCGTGTAGGTGTTTTCAGTGCCGTTAGCGGTAGCGATATTCTTACTTATAATGACACAACTGGCTATACAGCGTTAAATAGGCAGATGGGCGGCAGTCGATCTGCCTTCACAGACTTATCTCGAAACCTGCAATCATTGTCTAGCGGCGTGACCCCGTTCATGCTTGATCCGAGTAAAGGTGTGCTGTCAAGTGCCTATGTTCGAGAGCCTACCATTACCGAAAAAGCAAAAGAGGGTGGCGTAGTAGGTTACGTGATTATGGGGCTAGGTTTAATCGGCCTATTAATCGCAGTATTCCGTATCCTGATTCTGATGGGAGTGGAAGGGAAGGTTAAGAAGCAAGCGCGTG
>JAESTB010000319.1 GCA_016763815.1 Arenicella sp. | reverse complement strand
TGGGATAAAGAAAATGAAGAAGAAAGTTATGATCTAAAAATTGCACTTAAAGATGATTTATTCTGTGATATTAAAGAGCTTTTTGCTTATTTCCCTACTAAGTTGATTATTGATTTTCCGTTTATCATTCATGGTACTTTTGAACTAAATAGCTCACGAAATGAAATCAATGATAGCCCCAAAAATAGATTTATTTTAACTAAGTTGGTTCAACTAATAGTTGAAACAGCTAAAACATTAACTCAGGAGAATGAGTATGCCCATTATTAATAGAAGTGATAACCCACTGAAAAAAATGAGGAAAAAGAAAACCTGTAATCCCGCGTACTATGGAGTCACGAGCTTACTACTTGCTGCTTCAGTGGTTGGATCAAACGGCTTCGCCCAAGAAGTATCAGCTAATCAAGGCGGTGAAAAATCGATCGATATTTTAGAAGAAGTTGTTGTTCACGGCATTCGCAAGAGCCTAAATGATGCCCTAGATACAAAACGTAACTCTGGCGCCATTGTCGACGCAATCAGCGCCGAAGATATTGGTAAGTTCCCAGACAAAAATGTTGCTGATTCTCTACAACGGATCCCTGGTGTTTCGGTAGACCGAATCTGGGGTGAAGGTCGTGATATCTTCGTACGCGGCACAGACAGCAATCTTAACCGTACACTGATGAACGGCCAAAATGTAGCCTCTGCATTTTGGTGGGCTAACGATAACGCCAGTCGCGGGTTCAACTACGACATTCTTGCTTCCGAGCTGGTGTCCTCATTGGAAGTATATAAGAGCGCAGAAGCTGACATGGACGAAGGCAGCATCGGCGGCTTGGTCAATGTACGAACCAGAAAGCCTCTTGATATGGACAGTTTAACAATTCGAGGCTCGCTAGAAGCTCAGCACAGTGAGTTGCCAGACAAAACTGACCCACAATACTCAGGACTATTTAGTTGGAAAAATGATGCCGAAACATTCGGTGTATTGATTTCAACCAATCATCAAGAGCGCACCGTCCGCCGTGATGGCTTAGAAGCCTTCCCAACTAACGCCCTTTACGATGTAACCGATCAGAACGGCACAGTAACTGAAGATGTTTATGCGGTATGGGGTGGCGGTTCAGCTATCTTCTCTCAAGACCGTGTTCGAGATACTCACAACGTAACTCTTCAATTTCGACCGAATGACAATCTGGATTTAGCATTGAATTATGTTAAGTCAGATATGGATATGGACAATAGCAACCAAAACTATCTATTTATCGCTGGTGGCACCAAGCTTGCAGGAGGGGACCCTGTTACGAACCCCCGTTTTATTCCGACAAGTGATGGCCGGCAAGCATTAGTCGGCGGAACTTTCGAAAACCCTAATAGCGTAGGCGTTGCAGATGAGCCGATCGTGCGTGAAGCTTTTGTAAAATCTGAAGTACTTGATTTAGACATTAACTACGAAGGTAACGGCTGGCGTGCTCACGGCCAAATCGGAACGACTGATGCTTCTGGTGGCAGTACTAAAGATCGAAACTATTGGTTCACAGGCAATACAAGAACCTCGCTTAATCTAGGCCCACGAAGTAATGAGTTTAGCTTTCTTGATGTAAATCCATTAGACGGCAACGCCCTTCGCTTAAACGCCAATGCATTGCGCGATTGGGTGCGAATCATGGAAGACGACGAAGACTATATTCAGGGCGACGTCGAGTTTGCATTAGATTGGGGCATTCTTAATCAAGTGAAGGTTGGCTTTAAACGGCGCGACCACACGATTATTAACAATCGTTCTGTCGGTGGTGTTGATGTTAGCAACCCAGCAATCGCTGGCCAAGTTGCGGCACTAAATTCAATCACACTTGCCGATGTTTCACTCGGTCCTACACCTCGCCTGCATAACGAGACGGCGACTGCTGGCTCACTGACACAGTACGCATTCCTAGATGTCGAAACGGCAATTCAGCAAATAGACTCCATTCTGGACTCTGGTGCACTCACCTATCGCGAAGACACACAAGCGTTCTTTAACCTTAATGAGGAAATTACCGCAGCGTATGTCAAGTTCGACTATGAAAGCGACCGATTCAGAGGGAATTTTGGTGTGCGTGTGGTTGAAACAGACCAAGCCTCACAGGCATTCATTGATGGCACGCTAGGTACTGTCAATCGTTCTTACACTGAAACGTTACCTAGTTTCAACATCACTTATAACGTTGCTGATAACATCATTTTCCGGGGTGCTATTGCTAAGACGATGGCGAGAGCAACATTCACAAACTTAAGCTCAAACATTGTAATCAACGCAACATCTGGCGTCGCAACAGCGGGTAACCCAAATTTGGCCGCAACATTCGCTAACCAATATGAGGCGGGTTTAGAATGGTATATCAGTGATAACTCGCTATTAGCCGCAACATATTTCGTTAAGGATTTGGATACTTTTGTGTTTAGCCGAAGCTCTAATGAGAATATCAACGGTCAAAACTTAAATGTTACACGTCCATTCAACGCTGATGACGGAGCAGACATCAAAGGTGTGGAAGTACAATTTCAGCAGTTTTTTGGCGAAAACTTTGGCATGACCGCAAACGTGACCTTAACCGATACTGATGTCCCAGCAATTCCAGGTGGGCAAAAGATTGAATTGCCTGGTAACTCGGATACTCAGGCAAATTTATCGGTCTTCTTCGAAAATAGTAAAATGAGTGCTCGTCTTTCATATAACTATCGTTCAGAAGCATTTGGAGGCCTAACGTCTGGCTCTCAAGTCGTTACTGAAGATTATGAACAATGGGATTTCAACGCCACTTGGTCTATCAACGATAGAACCGATCTTTTCTTCAGCGGTGTTAATCTGACAAATGAGGTGATCTACCAAAGAACAGTTGATGGTGTTCCCATAGGTTTGTATGAAAATGGTTCTCGATTTAGCATAGGCGCTCGTTTTAGTTTCTAGTTCTTGGTCAATTATGTTTTACCTTTAAGAAGACGGGTTTGATGGTGTTTTCATTAAACCCGTATTTTTACTAGGTACATTATTTACTGACAAAACAATAATATTCAATTAGACAATTAAGTTGATTATCTACTTATAAGTTAGCGAGCGAAAAGACGTGAACGAACACGCGAAACAATCACCATCAACAATTATCATTGTCGGCGGAGGAACCGCCGGATGGATGAGCGCCAACCTTATGGCTCATGCTTGGCCAGGCAGTCGCATCACCGTTGTTGAATCTTCGGATATCTCGCCCATCGGTGTTGGCGAAGGATCAACCCCTTACCTCAAGTTATTTTTTCAAAAATTGGATATCCCTGAAAGTGAGTGGATGCCACAATGCGATGCTACCTACAAATGTGGCATCAAATTTACTCAGTGGTCTACTAATAAAGGATTTGAACGCTATTTCCATCCATTTTTTTCCCCCCTTGATATAGAACCTGCCAGTGGTTTCTTTAAAAATTGCACTCAACGTCGCAGGGGTTACAATATTAACGCTCATCCAGATAACTACTTTGTTAGCACAGCCATGTCGCGGCATAACAAAGCCCCTCACCCCTATAAAACACTACCCTTTGACGTAGACTATGGGTACCACTTCGATGCTGGCCTTCTAGGGAGTTTCTTAAAGAAAAAGGCGATTGAAAAGAAAGTCACTCACGTCATCGACCACATTGAACTCGTCGAGGTTCAACATCAAAAGATTGTGTCATTAAAGGGGCGCGTCAATGATGAAATGAACGCTGACCTTTTTGTCGACTGCTCTGGATTTTCAAGCCGCCTAATTAACAAAGCCCTTAATGAGCCGCTTATATCCTACAACGAGACCTTACTCAACGACAGAGCTGTTGCGATTTCAACGCATCCCAAATTTCAAGAACTACCTTCATCAACTGTATCAGCCGCGCTGAATCATGGTTGGTGTTGGCATATTCCACTACAAAGCCGAACAGGTCATGGCTATGTTTATTCCTCAGAGTTTTTAGAACCTGAACAAGCGGAGCAAGAACTACGAATGGTTCTCGGTGATGACGCAATAAATCAACCCGCACGCCATCTAAAAATGCAATTGGGCCGAATCAATCATCACTGGAAATCAAATTGCTTAGCGGTTGGGCTATCTCAAGGTTTTGTTGAGCCACTCGAAGCAACCGCTCTAATGACCATTCAAATCACAATTGAATCATTTATTGCCCACTATTGTGATAACGATCTGAAAGAACAGCAACGTCAGAAATTCAATCTGAAAATAAATAGAATTCTCGATGGCGTTAGAGACTACATTTCAATGCACTATAAACTCAATACGCGAAACGATACGCCCTATTGGCAGGCGGCACGCAATGACATTAAGATATCTGACAGTGTTAGGGTGTTAAAGGACGCGTGGTTTAATGGCAATGATTTTGAACGAGCATTATGCCCAATCAACCCATTCTTGGGAGAAACCACAAAGTAGTATATCTGTGTGTCTTTGAAGTAGGTTGCCTTTCCTTCGAGAACCATATAGTATGGTTTTCCCATTGCCAGGAACTCCTCGGTCAGCTGATTCAAAAATGGTAAGTTCTCTTCATCTGTCATGATTCATGCCATAGCTCCAAGTCTGAAGTTCTTGAAGAGGTGTCTGGAGAACTCATCCTCTCCAATAGCATGGTCATGTGGCTAGAATTGGTTTGACCCAGGAATGATTCGTTTTAAGGCATCAAAGGTTTGCTCAATAAGGTCAGAGCCTGAGTGAGGAGTGGCAATGAACAAGACGCTGTGACAGTTCTTCTCAATTGGCTTGCCCTTCTGAGAAGAGAGGATCTTCTTGATGAGGATTCCTCCCATACTGAAGCTGACCACCACCAGTGGTCTCTCCCCAACTCCTGCTCTCTCCATAGAAGCAACAAGAACTTCATTCATCTTCTCAATTCCCCAGTTAGGAATGTTATTGTTCCTGTGGTCTGCAACTGTGTGGAGAGTCTCGTAGCCTCCAAACATGACACGGGCTTTGTATCCCTTCAAATCCTCAGGGAGCAAGTCGTGTAGCCAGATATTGGGATTGGTCTCACAATGCTGGTTGTCATCTGGCATCTTCATCCAACAGTTGATAGGGTGGGACTTGTTCCCGTGGAGGAAGAGGATGTCAATCTCGGCATCTTCATGGTGTTCAGTGTTAACAGGATGGATGAAGTGATCGTATTGGTACTTTCCCTTCTTGTTCAAGAAATATTTGCGAGCACAGGAGTGGAGAATCGACATTCGTTCAGTCTAGTCAGCACGTCATTGAAGCCATTTCTCAAAGAAATGGAGATTAGGAATAGCTTCTCTCATCTCCTCTTCAGAGTAGTATAGAGGGAGGGTAGCGAAGAATCGAGCGAACTCCTCTTCAAACAGCCAAGCTCCTCTTCTCAAGTGAGAAAAGATCTAACAGTCGATATCTTCCTCAACTGCGACCACTTGATGGACATCAGTGAAGAATGTCTCGAAGTCATTCCAGAAGGATGGACCTTCTGCCATTATCTGTTTCTTTTTCTCTTCATGGTACGTCATACCTTTGAGCAGGAAATTTAGCTCGTCATAGTATTTCCTCAGATTCTTCTCATACTACTTGCGGGTGAGCTTAGTTTTGACATTCTAGACCACCTGTTGAACCTCCTACTTTGTCATCACAAACGATTTCTTTATAACATCTTCTTCGATGAGAACTGAACTTCCTCTCAAAGATTCAGTCTCTTCTCAGAGCTTGTGACAGTCTTGGAATATCTTGACCATCTCTTCTCCATAATCGCTGTCCACAGTGAGTGTCTTTCTGAACTCTATCAAATTCTTCAGCCTCTGACTGTAATCTTTTGGGTTGTCAACTTA
>JAESTB010000318.1 GCA_016763815.1 Arenicella sp. | reverse complement strand
TGAGGTTAATCAGCAGGGGCGAGAACACCACCTTACGTTATGGACTGGATTCGCCTTTTTTTGATATTCGCTTGCCGTGCGGCTCAGGAATTGATGTCTATTTTGATTCCTCGATTACGCTGGAAAATCTAACCGAAATAGCCTCGCAGCTTGATCAAAGGCTAGTCTATCGTCAAGTATTGAATACCGGTGTTGGCGCATTTAAAAAAACCTACTTACCCAGTACCCGATTAATACTTTTTGGACAAGGTCCAATTTTAGTGATGTTGGCCGAGCTTGCGATTAAGTCGGGTTTCGATGTCGCCTGTGTAGCGCAAAACCAACATACTGAGAAACTACTTAACTCGGCGGAGTTGGCCGCTCTGTCACTAGGGCAGGCTCGGACTGAGTTCGCCTCAGAGCTCGATGAGTTCGGTGCTATGGTTAGCTTGTTTCACGAACATGAATTAGAGATTGAGTTATTGGCAGAGGCACTTAAAACCAAAGCCTTTTACATCGGAGCTCTCGGCAGTAAGCGCACTCACGCGGCACGCCTAGAGAGCTTGAAAATTCACGGCGTAGATACATCACAATTTGAGAGAATTTGGGGTCCAGTTGGTTTGGATATTGGCGCTAACACCCCTGCGCATATCGCGGTATCTGTCTTAGCTGAAATCATTCAAAAGATGAATCAACGTACTTTATGATTGACACGAGCAATGTCGCCTGCGTGATTTTAGCGTCTGGAGCTAGCACAAGATTCGGCCATTCAAAAATGCTTTATCAGTTAGATGAGGGCATCTCGATTCTCGCCAAGACGATTGATATTTACCGCGCTATATTTGATCAGGTTCACGTGGTCGTACGGCATGATGATAGGGCGTTGATTCAACTGGTCGAGCAGCAAGGCGCAAACGGCATTATTAATGTCAATTCTGAACAAGGATTAAGCCAGAGTATTATTGCTGGCATAAAAGGAGTCAGGCAGCCCAAAGCATGGTTGTTTGCATTGGGCGATATGCCTTATGTATCAAGTGAAACAGTTAGATCATTGGTGCTACGCGCATTAGTAAATGAAATAGTGGTACCCAGAACCAGCATTGGCAACGGTAATCCTATTGTTTTTGGTGCACATTTTAAGAATCAATTATTAGATCTTACTGGAGATGTTGGTGCTAAGCATTTGCTTAAACTCAATGCTCAGCACGTGAGTTTCTATGACTGTCAGGATACAGGGGTTCATCACGACATAGATCGAGTTAGCGATATCTTATAATGGTAGTGGTCAGACTCAGTAGTGACGAGAACCCAGTAGTGCTAAGAATCTAGGCCGAGGTTCTTGGTCTTCTTTTATCCGTAACGAGTTATTCTAGCTATTGGCAAAGTCACAGAGTGCTTGGTCCGCCAGCCTAAAGACTGTCCAGCCCGGTTTGGTTTTGGCCCCCATTGCTTGGTAGAATTTGATTGACGGTTCGTTCCAATCTAAAACACTCCACTCAACTCGCCCAAAATTCTTCTTAACGGCGATTTTTGACAATTCTTTCAGCAGTGCTTTACCAGCGCCAAGGCCTCGTGATTCTGGTGTTACGTAAAGGTCTTCGAGATAAATCCCGTGTTGGCCAAGCCAAGTAGAGAAGCTGAAAAAGTACAGCGCAAAGCCGACCGACTCGCCATTAAAATCAGCGATTAAGCAGTGCGCCTGAGGGTTATCGCAGAATAGGGCGCTTCTGAAGTGTTCAGAGGTAGCGACAACAGCGTCTTGTTCTTTTTCGTAGATAGCGAGGTCTATCACGAACTGCATGATTTGGTCTACGTCGTCGGTAGTCGCGGGTCTAATGGTAAGTGCGCTCATAGGTTGGTACCTGCTCGAGTGATGTTAGAGGTAATGATACTAGATAAAATGGTGTTTGGAGTAGATCGGCATCTGTTTGCCAACGGCAACAACACCGACCACGATGGTCGCAAAAATGTAGCTTTGCACTTCAATTATTTCCGACAATGCCCAAGCCGAGGCCAACAGCGTGACAAACGGTTGTATTAGCTGTATCTGACTCACCCGAGCGACGCCACCGATGGCCATTGCCTTATACCAAATAAAAAATCCGAATAATTGACTGATTAATGTAAGGTATAAAAAACCTAAAATAACCGGCGTGCTTAGAGTTTGTAAGTCGTTGGGTGCATAGTAAAGCGTAGGCCCTATGATGACCGGAAAAACCAGCACCAAGGCCCAACAAATTACTTGCCAACCGCCGATTTCTTTGGATAATTTACCGCCAACCGCGTAGCCAAAAGCAGCGCTAACAATCGCTGCAAAAAGTGCCAAGTCGCCTAGCAAGAATGCGCCGCCGCCTTGCAGTAAGGAATAAGCTATAACCAGTATGCTTCCGGCGACGCCGACTAACCAAAACCCTAACGACGGTCGCTCATCACTCACTACTCGGCTGGCAGCCGCTGTTGCTAACGGGAGTATTCCGAGAACCACTCCGCCGTGCGACGCAGGCAAACTTTGCATTGCCCAGGCAGACAGTACTGGAAAGCCGATCACTACGCCTAGCGCGACAACCAGCAAGCGTTTGACCTGAGAGTATGACGGTAAGGCCGCCTTGAAGGCGAGTAGAAAAAGTGTGGCGAATACGCAAGCTAATGCGGCACGACCTAAACCAATGAAAACTGGCTCAAAGTAGGGAGAAATGAATCGGGTAACCGGCAAGGTAAGGCCGAACATAAATACCGCGATAAAACCTAATGTCAGGCCTTTTGACTCTGCTTTCACGCGGTTGATATTGCCGCAAAAGTAGCGCCTGTTAACGCCGCGAGGTCGCTGGCGCGCAATTCGATTTCTAACCCACGTTTGCCAGCGCTTACAAATATTGTGCTGAAATTATTGGCGCTGTTATCGATGATCGTGGTCAACTGCTTTCGCTGGCCAATCGGGCTGACACCGCCAAGTACATATCCGCTGCTCCGCTGAACTTTAAGTTTGTCGGCCATGGCCGCCTTTTTCGCACTTGCAGCGCTAGCGATGGCTTTAAGGTTCAGAGAGCCACTAACCGGAACGACACCGACAGCCAGCTCTCCGGTGTTGAGCTCGACTACCAATGTCTTGAACACTTGTTTTGGGTCGATGCCTAACGTAGCGGCTGCTTCATCACCATAAGATTCAATATTTGGGCTATGTTGATATTGGTGTACGGTAAATACAACGTTGTATTTAGTCGCTAGATCTATTGCGGGAGTCACGGTAGCCTAAATAATTTATTTGGCGACCGAATTGATCGCTTTCAAAGTAGCGTACATAGCCGCTACCACCTGATTAGAATCAACTCCACGAGTGGTCATTCTGCCGCCATTTCCTAATTCCCAGGTAATGCTGGCTTCAGTCAAGGCATTGGTTTTGCCGCCTTTGGGTATGTGCACTTGATAATCTAGAAGCTTGGGGCGATTTAGCTCAGAGTATTGAACTAATATATCGTCCAATGCATCAACAAAGGCATCATACGCACCGTTGCCTTGGCCTGTCTCTGTGTGCGTTTTACCATCAATGCTTACAACTAAGCGTGTCTCCGATTCACCGTTAAGCTGGCTGGAGGTTTTGCAGTCGACCAATACTACGCGCTGGGAGTCACGGCTTTCGAGCACATCAGCGATGATAAACGGTAAGTCTTCAGAGGTGACAATTTGCTTTAGGTCACCGAGCTCGATTACTTTTTTCAAGACCTTTTTCTGATCATCGACGCTTAACTTAATACCAAGCTCATCTAAGTTATTCTCGAGTGATGCCTTGCCAGCAAGCTTACCCAACGCATATTTACGTTTACGCGCAAAGCGCTCGGGTGAAAGCTTAGTAACATATAGGTTCCCTTTTTTATCGCCATCGGCGTGGATGCCCGCCGTTTGCGTAAACACGTCTCTGCCCAGAATAGGGGCGTTGCCAGCAACGAACTTACCTGAAAAACTTTCAACCATCTGGCTGATGTCGACGATGTGCTTCTCGTTAATGTTCAGGTCGATGCCCATTTTGTCGCGCAGCACCACGGATACCTCGGCTAATGAAGCATTACCTGCGCGCTCGCCCAAGCAATTAATAGTGCAGTGTATCGAGTTGATTCCGGCATTTACCGCCGCCATAACATTAGCGGTGGCAAGGCCATAATCGTTGTGCGGGTGAAAATCAAAATTTAACTCAGGAAATCGCGTGACCATATCACTTATGGCGGTGCTCACTTCACTAGGAGACATCACTCCTAATGTATCGGGTAACATAAAGTGGTCGACCCTGCATTTGCGTAAAGACTCGACTAAGTTATACACGTAATCTGGGGAATCGACATAGCCATTCGACCAGTCCTCGAGATAAATGTTTACCGATACGTCTTGCGAATGAGCGTACTCAATGGTTTGTTTGATGCGTTCTATATGCTGTTCAGGCTGCTGGCGAAGCTGCGTTAGGCAATGTTTTTCACTGCCTTTGGCGAGTAAGTTAATCACTTTGCCACCGGCACCCGTGATCCAATCAACACTGCGGTCGACGTCAACAAAGCCGAGTACCTCAACCTTATGTAGGTGGCCGTTACTGGCGGCCCAACTATTGATCTTCTTTACGGCTTCTTGCTCGCCTTGAGAGACTCCCGCAGACGCGACCTCAATGCGGTCAACGTTCAAACGACCCAGTAATGCCTGCGCCAAGCTAAGCTTTTCGCCAGGAGCAAATGATACGCCTTGGGTTTGTTCACCATCACGCAGAGTCGTGTCCATCAGGCTGACTTTACGCTTACCTTGTTGCTTCTGAATGGGAGCTTTGGGTTGGCCCTTTTGATCGTTCTGCGGCATTGATAATTCTCTTTTTGTTAAGCTTTAACTATATCGATTTTTATCTATTAAATAAAAGTATTTACAAGCTGTTTGGCGGCCCTATCGAGTATCAAAAAAGGGCAACCGAAGTTGCCCTTGCCGTGTTTTAAACTAAGCTGTACCTTAAGAAACCCACAACCAAGGAAACCTCTCCTTGTGCATGGCCTCATAGGTGTCGATTCTATCAGTTTGAGCGAGCGTTAAACCGATATCGTCTAAGCCATTGATTAAGTTGTGTTTGCGAAAACCTTCAATATCGAAGCTAACGCTTATGCCACCTGGAGTGCTTACCTTTTGGTTCTCTAAATCAATGCTGAGTTCAACACCTTGGTTGGCTGCGATTTCAGACATTAATGCTTTTAATGTATCGGCCTCAACAATAATTGGCAGAATACCGTTTTTAAAGCAGTTGTTATAAAAGATATCAGCGAAGCTAGTTGAAATAATGGTGTTGAAACCATAGTCATCAATCGCCCAGGGTGCGTGCTCGCGAGATGAGCCGCAACCAAAGTTATCGCCGACTACTAGAACTTTAGCGCCGTCAAACTTAGGATTGTTGAGTTCGAATTCCGCGTTTGGTGTGCCATCTTCGTTGAAACGCCAGTCGTGGAATAAGTGCTGCCCAAAGCCGGTACGCTCAACTTTCTTTAAAAATTGTTTAGCAATGATTTGATCGGTATCAACATTGCTGCGATTCATCAGCGCCGCAACGCTGGTGTGATTTGTATATTTTTCCATGATGTTTATTCTACCTAGTGCTTAAGAATTCTCGAGTTGACGAATATCAACGAAGCGACCAGCGCCTGCTGTTGCTGCTGCCATAGCCGGAGACACAAGGTGAGTACGCCCCCCTTTGCCTTGTCGGCCTTCGAAGTTACGATTCGACGTCGACGCACAACGCTCGCCTGGTCTCAGCTGATCGCCGTTCATGGCTAGACACATTGAACAACCTGGCTCGCGCCACTCCCAACCTGCATCGGTAAAAATCTTATCTAAGCCTTCTTGCTCGGCTTGCTCTTTAACAAGGTAAGAACCGGGTACCGCGATGGCGGTAACGCGCGAAGGCACCTTAGTACCTTTGGCTACGGCTGCTGCGGCACGAAAGTCTTCGATGCGAGAGTTCGTGCACGACCCTAAAAAGACGAAATCGACCTCGATATCGGTCATCTTAGTGCCAGCCTCTAAGCCCATATAATCTAACGCACTTTTGCAAGCAATGGCTTTGCCCTCATTGTTGAAATCACTCGGTGCGGGTACATATTGATCAACCGCAACAACTTGCTCAGGCGAGGTGCCCCAAGTAACTTGAGGCGCAATGTCTTCAGCGCGAAATTCGATGACTGAATTAAATTCAGCACCGTCATCACTTGGCAGCGACTTCCAATAATTAACCGCTCGATCCCAGTGGTCGCCCTTCGGAGCAAACTCTTTACCCTCAAGGAAATCGATTGTTTTTTGATCGGGTGCCACCAAACCTGCACGAGCACCCGATTCAATCGCCATGTTACAAAGCGTCATACGGCCTTGCATTGACAGTGCTTCAATCGCTTCGCCAACATATTCGATCACATAACCATTGCCTCCAGCGGTACCAATTTTTCCGATGACCGCCAATGCGATGTCTTTAGCGGTACTGAATTTTGACAATTCACCGTTAACTTTGACCAGCATAGTTTTCGACTTCAACTGAGGCAGGCATTGGGTCGCCATTACATGCTCAACTTCAGAGGTGCCGATGCCAAATGCCAGTGCGCCAAAGGCCCCATGAGTAGCGGTGTGTGAGTCACCACAGACCGTAGTCATACCCGGGTGAACGAAACCATGCTCAGGCACAACAACGTGAATAATACCGTTGTTCTTGCTCTTCATGTCATACAAGGTCAAACCGTGCTCTTTGCAATTATCCATCATTGTTTGCACTTGCTTGGCGCCAATTGGGTCCGGCAAGTTCAAGCGGTCAGCTAATTTGGTTGGTACGCAATGGTCCAATGTCGCCAAGATACTGTGATTATTACGGATAGGGCGGTTGGCAATTTTTAAGCCCTCAAATGCCTGCGGAGAAGTCACTTCGTGCATTAGGTGACGATCAACATACATTAATGGCGCTTGGCCTTCTTCTTGGTGCACAAAATGTGCGTCCCAAATTTTTTCATACATGGTCTTGGCCATGGGATACCTCAACAAATAAGCGGGTTTACGACGGTTTTTGCGTTACGGAAATAGATCCGCAACTAACGTGGTGAATAATAGCAAATGCTATTGATAATACAAATTCATTGTTTTTATAATATCGATTCCAATATGGAATGAATGAGAGAGAGTTTTGGACATTTCCGCACTACAAGCTTTTATTGCCGTGGCTCGTCATGAGTCGTTTTCAAAAGCATCAGAACAGCTGTTCGTTACTCAGCCCGCAATCAGCAAGCGAGTTGCATCGCTAGAAGACGATTTGGGTACGCAATTGTTTAATAGAATAGCTAGGCAAATTAGCCTAACAGAAGCCGGTAAACAGCTATTACCTAAAGCGCAAGACATAGTGCATCAAGCAGAAGATATGCAGCGCTATGCATCGAACTTGAACCAAGAAATCAGTGGCAATTTATCGGTCGCGATTGCACATCACATTGGATTACATCGAATGCCACCGGTACTTAGAGAATTTCATCTACAGCATCCAAAGGTAACGCTAGATATACGTTTTGAGGACTCTGATCAAGCCTACACAGCCGTCGAACATGGTGATATTGAATTTGCGGTGATTACCTTACCAAAAACACTGCCTGACAAGTTAACTAAAGAAACCGTATGGTTAGACCAGCTGGATATTATGGTGAGCAAAAATCATGCTCTAGCTGGACAATCTGAGCTGAGCCTGTTGAGTCTCACTAAATACCCCTGTGTGCTTACTAGCCCTGATACCGAAACGCATCAAGTTATTCGGCGAGAATTTCAAGAGCGCGGCTTGAGTATCAATGTGCAAATGCAGACAAACAATTTAGAAACACTCAAGATGCTTACCGTCGCCGGTTTGGGGTGGTCGCTGTTGCCAAAGACCATGAGTGATAAATCGTTAAAAGCACTAGATGTCGGCTTGGATCTTTCAAGAGAACTGGGTTTGGTGATTCACAGTAAAAGAAGCCTATCTAACGCGGCTCTCGCACTGAGGTCCTTGATTGAACGAGATCCAGCTTTACGCTAAGCGGTTTAAAGCGTCTGTCGTTAAAAGGACCATGTATATCCATTGTCACGTGCGATAACTAGCTTGAACCTCTGATATTCGATCGAGCGGGCTGGTGGTGCCCGCATAGTGTTTGCCAATAATATGCGTATAAATCTGCGTCGTCTTTACATCAGTGTGACCAAGTAACTCCTGTACCGTGCGTATATCTGTGCCAGCCTCTAGCAGGTGAGTTGCGAAACTATGGCGAAAGGTATGGCAGGTAACTCGTTTATGAATGTTAGCGGTTTCTCTAGCTACTTTTAGGGCTTTACGAACTACCGAAGCATGTAGATGGTGACGGCAAAGTTGCTTATTAATAGGGTGGTGACAAAGAGAAAATGAAGGGAATATAAACATCCAACCTGCTTGACGAAATGCGTTGGGATACTTACGACCAAGAGCGTCGGGAATCGATGGGCCTACGCCACTCAGGTTATCCATTTGCTGAATTTCAATGGCTCTATTTAGCTGTGTTAGCAAGCTATCCTTTACTCGCTGACTCAACAACGTGACGCGATCTTTATTTCCCTTGCCGGCACGAATAGTGATACTGTTTTGTTCAAAGTCGATATCCTGAACACGCAGGCTTAAGGCCTCTGAGACTCGTAAACCGCTGCCATACATCATCTTAACAACAAGTTGGTGAGCTCCCTTAAGCTTACTAATAATTGACATTGCTTCACTAATACTCAGCACTGTGGGTAGACTGCGAGGCTTGCTAGCCAACTTAAAGCCCATATTGCTGACGGGTTGTTCAAGAATTTTAGAATAAAGAAACATCAACGCATTAAGCGCGATACGCTGGGTGTTAGCGGTAACATTTCGGTCGGAGGCCAAAAAGTCTAAAAACTGAATAATCTCATCTTTACTCATTTCCTTCGGATGCCGATTTTTATGAAAACGGATGTAAAACCTAATCCAATAAAGGTAGCTTTTTTCGGTGCGAATACTATATCCACGTAGGCGCATCGTTCTACGAATTGACTCGATAAAAGGACTTTTTCTACTCATTATTAGTTCCCTTAATAACTGTACGTATATACAGCATATATTGAAGGGTCGACTAAATCAATTACTTTACCCTACTGGATGCTGCGCGTTTAGCAACCAAGAAATCGTTTTTCTATATATAAAACAATGATTTATAATTTAATTGAGAATGGCTAACCGCGCTGCTATTCTATAAAGTGAGCGTGCTCACTTTGACGCCATAGAAAAGGAACTAGATGATAAAAAGATTCGATAATATAGAAGGTTACAGCCGATTCGTTAAAACGAGTCTAGCTGAAAAACGTGCATGCATACTAATAAGCTGTTATATTTACTCCTCATTTTGAGCATTTTAAAGCCATCCAAACCTGTAAAAATTGGTATATATATACTATTTGTTTGGGCGATTTTTAAACTTACGTTAGTCCTGTTCATAGTTCTTGATTTCTATCTAGTGATGAAATCATTTGTATTGTTTACAACTCTTAATTTTAAGTATCTATTGGAGCCATTTTTGTTGGGCTATTTGTCGTTTGGAATAATAGGAGCAATCTTGTGTTTTCTAATCGGTTTTTATTCCTTGTTTGGAAAAACAAGAAAATCGAGCCTTGTATTAGTCATTTTGAGTTTACTTGTTGTTTTTGACACAGCTATTAT
>JAESTB010000317.1 GCA_016763815.1 Arenicella sp. | reverse complement strand
TCGATCTTCAACACTAATTGCGTGAGATCTCAGAATAACTCGAGCAACAGATAAAAATGCCCGTAATTATTTTATCCGGGTTAAAACTCCTTCACTTTTCGTTGAAAACTTGCCAGTAGCTGCGTTTTCCGCCTCAATTGAAGAAATTCCAAACACTTTTTATCTCGCCCCTGAGTTATGTTGAGGCCTCTAAACATTAGAGCTTAAAAAGCCCCGAATCAATTATAGCTTCAGCTGTAATATCAATCCTCGGGGCTTTTTAATTTCATCTCTAACTTGCTACATCGTCAGGCTGTTTTCGGTCTTTAGAGAAGGGGTATTTCATCTGCCCGATATAGTCTCTCGGCAAGCGCACGGTAGTACCATAATGGGCAGGCCAATGTTTGCCAGGAAAATGATAGGTGCCAAACAAACGGTCAAACAATGTGGTGTGAGCTGCGTAGTTGGTATCAATCGCAGGGTGTTCCGAACTATGATGCCAGTGATGAAACTGTGGAGTAACAAAAATGTACTTCAACGGGCCGAATGAAATGCCTAAGTTGCAATGAATCACGATCGCTTGCAGAGCGGCAAACGTCACATAAATATCCAGCGCGGCTTTATCAGGGGCGATAAGGTAGAGAGGGACTATCACCAATGTGCGCTCAATGAACACCTGTATGACATGCCCGCGCGATCCAGCTAGCCAGTCCATTGTTTCAACAGAATGGTGTACCGCGTGAATCCGCCACAATTTGGACGACTCGTGGAACATCCGATGCTCCCAGTAAAGAATAAAGTCGGCAATCAGCAGCACCATTACCACCTGCACCGCAAGCGGCAACGACTGAACCGTTTGTCTAAGGCTGTCGCTAACGGCGAAGTCAAACACGCTAGCGACATAGTTGCCGACCAAAATCACGGCAGAGATCAACAAGTGATTTATGCAAAAGTAGAAGAAATCGAGCTGCCATTCTTTGCGTAAAATAACTTGCTCTTTATATTTTGGAAAAAGCTTCTCGAGTGTGGTGAATATAACCGTTGAAAGCAAAAATGCTAAAATCAGCCAATCAACACCCAATGCTAGTGGCTTGTCGGCTACATCACCAATAGGTACCGAGTACCCGCCCAAAATGAACGCCACCCCGGTTAATGCAATGCCAGCAAACCCCATCAGTCTGCGCTTGCGGAGAAAAAAGGTTACTAAACCAAAAAACAATGAGAAGTACATACCGTATTTGAGTACATTTTGCAGTACTTGGGCGTCATAGACTTCTCGAAGCTCAGCCGTCGTCAGATACTCTGGATAGAGAAAGGCAAGTACACCTAAAACACTTAGAAAGCCCAGGAAGAACGAGGCATAACCGCTGGTACGGCCAGTGCCAACACCAAACTCCTTATTAGGCATTGGTACAACCTGCCGTTCCTGATATTGATATTTTTCAGACATGTTATTCCGTAGTTTCTAAATTAATCGCCCAACCTCACCGATATGTTACACCAAAAGGCTAAACTAGCTCTATCATAGAGGCAGATCAATTTATTAGCTGTTTAATTGCTTTCAAAAATTGCTCAATACCATTACAAAACTTCGTCCAACCCTTACTCAACTAAAGCATGCCCCGTATCCTTAGACGTATTCAATACAACATCAAAATGGCGCTAGTTGCTATTTGGTGCACCTTGGTTTCCATTGTGTTCTATCTATTATCTTTTCCCTTTAAGCATAGAAAGTGGCTTGCTTGGGCATACGCTAAATCATTAAACTTTGGGGTACACGTCGCATTGCGTATCAAGGTTAAGGTTATTGGTCGCGAGCATATGATCGCTGGGCCTGCGGTAGTAATAATGAACCACCAATCGAATTTTGACCCGTTATTACAAGGCCCTGTTTTTCCTAAGAACGCGGTTATTATCGGCAAGAAGGAGTTACTCAAAATTCCATTTTGGGGCAGGCTATTTTATGCTTCGAATAACATCATGGTAGATCGCCAAGCCAAGGGCAAAAATGGCTCGAGCATCGAACTGGCGGTCGAACGCTTGCAAAATGACGACGGCTATATCTGGATATTCCCAGAAGGAACTCGCAGCCAAGGAGGCAAAATGAAAGCGTTCAAATATGGTGCTTTTCAAATTGCGGTTCGCGCTCAAGTGCCGATTATTCCAATGGTCTCAAAGCCGCTAAAAGCGGTGCTTGATATACCCAGCAAAACCGCCAAAGGCGGTTTACATGAAATCAAGATATTAGAATCTATCAGCACCATCGGCATGAATGATGACGATTTACCTGACTTGATCGAGCGATGCGAAAATTTATACAAACAAGAGCTATCAAAATACCTTAGTTGCTCACCCGACGAAATATTCGTCGCACGCTAATAGCGGAGTCCGGCCACATGATATCTGCTCAAGAAAAGGCCAATGCAACTCGTTTCGTACTGATTACTGTATGCGCTTACTCAATGGGCTTTGGCATTATTATGCCTGTTTTACCCGATTTGATCGTTGAGTTAGAAGGCGTTAGCCTGTCCGAAGCGACGCTCATAGGCGGCTTTATTGCCTCAGCCTATGCTGTTTTTCAATTCTTGATGGGGCCATTAGTTGGCAATTTGGGAGATCGATTTGGCAGGCGCCCAGTGTTTCTCCTATCACTCGCTGGCTTTAGTATCGACTTCTTGCTGATGGGCTTTGCACCATCAATATTATGGCTGTTTATAGGGCGCTCTATCGCTGGCGGCCTGGGCGCCATCTTTGGGCCAGCCAATGCAGTGATGGCCGACATCTCCGAGGCAAAAGATAGAGCTAAGGGCTTTGGTTTGGTCGGAGCGGCCTTTGGCATTGGTTTTATGATCGGCCCAGCAATCGGCGGTCTACTAGGCGAATATGGCACTAGAACACCATTTTTTGTCGCCTCGGCTATGGCCGCAATGACCTTTGTCTATGGTTGGTTTTGGTTTCCTGAAACCATGGCTGAAGAATCTCGACGGTCGTTTTCATGGAAACGTGCCAACCCGATTGGCGCGCTGATCGCTTTACGTCAACTACCAGGAGTATTAGGCATTGCCGTGATCTACTTTATTTGGGTTACTAGCACTAACGTTTTCCCAATTATCTGGGCCTATTTCTCAGCCATAAAATATTCTTGGGACAGCGGCACTATTGGACTGTCGCTGAGTATTGTTGGAATTTCAATGGCCTTGGTTCAGGTGTTTTTATTAAGCCGCGTTGTCGACCGCTTCGGAGAGCGAATCACCGGCATCATTGGTTTGTTCGCAGCCATCGCAGGGATGACCTTTTTCGCATTTGTAGACAATCCGATTTATGCGCTTATAGCTTGTCTATTTGTTGGTTTTCAAGGCATGGTTATGCCCTGCATCAACGCCATGATGAGCCGGCGAACCCCAGCTCAAGCGCAAGGCGAACTGCAAGGCTTTAATGGCAGCATTGCCGCCTTGGCAGCGTTAGCCGCGCCACTGATTTATAACACCAGCCTTTCGTACTTCACCGCTGCAGAAAACGAAATCTACTTCCCTGGGGCACCGTTTATCCTGTCCTCCGTGCTGGCTGCAATCGCCTTACTATCTCTATTTCTATTAAAACCTGCACCGAAGAAAAGCGTCCAAAACTAGCCAGCCTAATCGTTGTAGAGACTTAATACGTTTTTTATTAGGACATATATATCCTAATAATTTTTATGCCGATATTAACGGCCCAAACGATTGATTGTAGATAACACTTAATCCAAAACTTCGATCAGGAACTATTAATACCGTCACCTCTTTACCTTGATTTGAAATGTAGCGATATGCCAAAAAATACGCCATTTTCATTC
>JAESTB010000316.1 GCA_016763815.1 Arenicella sp. | reverse complement strand
TTATGAATTAATTATGTTATTAAGAATATGGATTTCTGCTGCCATCTACACTTTTTTTATAAGATTGTATGTGGTCTCAAAAATGTCTTTAACATCTATTTTTTAGATTTGAATAGCCCAATCTCTTTATGTCGCTGATCAATGGCATCCGCCATATCGCTACCACCAGATTCAGCAAGAATGTCTTCAAGTGTTTTTTGCGAAGTCGATAGGTAAATGTCATTCGCTTGGGCGTTAGCCAATTCATTGGAGACGCCTTTACCTTCACCGACCCAATTTCCGTTGAGCAGAAACTCGCGACTCTTGAAATAGTTAACGCCGCCAGGCACTTTAATTTGATTGGTCATAACCAATTCATCAACAAGCCCCCACAACATATAGTCGGCGGCTTTATTGATTAAGGTGCTACGGATGTACTTTGTTTGCTTCCAGCTTTCTGATTTTGCTGCGTCGGTGCTGGCGCGGTTTTGGCTTGAATAGTCGCCACTATATTGTGCGTAGCCTTGAGAAAAGGATTTAGCACAACTTCTCAATATGGATTTTTCAAAATCACCTAAATCCGAGGCTTTCGCATCAGGGTTCAGCATTTGTAATTTATCGCCGTTGTAAAGCGCCGGTACTTTATTTCCGTTAACCTTTAAATTCGCCGCGTCTTGAAATGACTTTCGAGCCTTCCATGATTGAGTAAATATGCTTTCAAATTTATCTAAATCCAAAGCTTTAAGCGCGTCAACACCAACCTCAGAAGTAAGATAAACCATGAATTGATTTACTAACGTTTTACTCTTTAATTCAGCATCTTTGAATTGATCAAGCATGAATGCTTGTTTAATAATCGGTGCAAACTTTGAAAAGCCACGCGTCTGATCTGCAAATCGAGGGTCAAAAACGTGAAAAATTTGCTGTCCGAACTTACCAAACTTAGGAACGTACTTATGTTTATCTTCAACAAATAAATGCGGTTTCCTTGGTGCCCGAACGTAATAGCCGGCGGGCGCGCCGTATTTGTCCGATACAACACCCATACCGCTTTCTTATTAAACGGAGTTTCAATTCTCTCAGGGTTTAATATTTGAAAGCACGTGCCAATACCGGTTCTATTCTTCTTGTGTTCTCGCGAGAAAAACGACTCACCATATATAAATGAACTTGTATTTACTTGGCTCAACATTTGCACAAAATTTCTTTTGCGTTGCACATCAACGTAATTGCTAGAGCTGTTTAAGTAGGCAGAGGTAATGCTTTCAACCCTAAAATTCCAGTCGTTTGCCTGCTCTTCGCTAATGCCCAATATTCTATGGTTCGCTTTGCAATTAAATCGATATTTTGATCCAACAATAGTGGCATTTGACTGGTCCAGCCCACCACTAACATCGGCATTGTTACGAACTAAATCTTTAGCTCGTGCATTAATTATTCCGCCTTCACTTTCAATAGCCGCATCAATGTCGGCATTGTCTGGATCAAAAAACATCAACTCCTGTGATGATCTTGACGCCCCAGCAAAACTCTCTGCCATTGGCTGACCAGACGCGTTTAACAATTTAATTGCCATTGTTAAAAAGTTGGATACCCAAAGCCGTAACGCCTAGAGGACGGTTCTTCAATTGCCCTAATAATTTCCTGTACTTTGGGGCATCCAATGGCGGCGACTTTAACAAAATCCATGAACATGGTGCGTGTGGCGTTGGAAAACCTAGTTGTGTCTGCTCCGCTCAGCGTAACCTCAATAACATTACCCTCAGTCGCTAATGTCGCCAGAGAGTTTGTTACAAATTCTGCTTTTTCATCACACGTCATTTTTGCAAACGATTTAGCCATTTTGCTTACCCATTTCTTCAAAAATATTCACTTTTTGCTCGTCGCCATGTAGAGCGACTGAGGCATAAATTAAATCGACACCCGAATGCTCAAGCGCGGCTAAACCATAAACAAATGTGTCGAGCGGCTCATTTCTTGCGCCACTGGGCGTATACCAGTAATAAACTCTTTTATTGCTTCGCCCCGCCGATTTCATTAGCCGTTTTTCACACGTTAGCCCCTTGAAATAATTTTCTGGCAGGCCTTCTTTTGGAAAGTGAATGTAGCCTTCGCCAGGCTTGTCGTTATCAAGTCGCCGATAGATTAGAGTCTTGGCGGTATCGGCTCCTACAAGCCAACCTTCCAAGCCTTTAGACTTCCAGTTGCGGCTAGGCCTAAGCGGTATTATCGGGCGATCACCTTCTTTGCCCTTAAGCGCCAAAGCGCCATTATTCTTATTGTCTCTGCAGTAGTTGTAAGCTTGTTGAGTTGATCCGCCGCCAGTATCAATACCTGAAAATGACACGGCCAACGCTTTGCCAACCGGGTGTTTAAACTTTCGTTTTAACTCCACATGGAGAACGTCATCCCAACTGCTTTGCTGCGTCGTATCGCAATAAAGAATGCGGTACCCAAGAACCCAGCACTCTTTGCCAACACCCCATCCTAAATATTGAACCTCGAACCTGTCGGCCTGCGTGTCAACGCCTGCTGTTATGTAGCAAACGGCATCAGGAATAGTGTCAATGCCATAGTCCTCGCTACGCTCACTTAAGGCGTGGTGATTAATTTGCTCACCAGAAATAACCTCGTAAGTCTCGCCTAATGTCGTATTTACGAACGTTTTCAGCTTTAGCGGATCTTTATATGCCGCAAGCCATTCGCTAACTATTTCGCGCCAAGTCGTAAACGGAGATAATGCTGTCCAAGGCCGGTACGCAACGTGCCGAGGGGTCGCGATCTTACTTCCTGAACCAGTAACAAATTCAATTCCGTCGATCGTTTTTATGTCCGTCTCTTGGTCATACCAGAACCCGTTTTTATCCAGCTCTGTTAACTGAGAGTTCTCTATTAAACAGCCACACCCATCACATAAGTATTTTGTTGTTTCGGGATCGTTGTCGATCCACTTAAAGCCATAATTTTTATCTTTTCCACCAAAACTAACCTCAAACCCATGGCCACATTCGGGGCAGTTCCAGAAACGCCTAAATATGCAGTCAG
>JAESTB010000315.1 GCA_016763815.1 Arenicella sp. | reverse complement strand
AGCGAAGCGGCGCGGCTCAGTTAAAACTATCCCCGATGATCCCGGGGCGAACGAAAAAGGAATTACTAATATGAAAACCCTAAATAATTCGATTATGACGCATACTCTTGCTGTCGTGACCGGGCTAGCTATTTTGTTTACAGCGGTGTATCCCAGCACGGCCTCTGCGGAAGACTTTCCAGACGCCGATGAGATGGTTGAAAAGCTGAACGGGCGCGAGGAAGGCGTGTCGCAAACCCGCAAGATCAAAATGGAATTGACAAATAAGAGAGGTAGAACACGCACCCGTGAAGTTGATTCGTATCGGCGCTATTTTGGTGAAGAAAGCAGGAGAACCCTTCTGTTCTACACCAGCCCGTCTAACATCAAGGATACCGGCTTTCTGACCTATGATTACCCTGAATCAGATAAAGATGACGATCAGTGGCTGTACTTGCCGGCTTTGGGCCGGGTACGTCGTATCTCCGCGTCGGATCGCGGAGACTATTTTTTAGGTACCGACTTTAGCTATGAAGACATCAAAAAAGAAGGCAAAACTGAACCCGCGGATTACACTTTCGAAACCACTGAAAGTGCAATAGTCGATGGGCATCAAACGTGGGTGGTAAGAGGAACACCACGCAATGACAAAATAGCCAAAGAACTTGGCTATAGTCGCCACGATATGTATATCGACCCAAAGTTATGGATTTCACGTAGAGGTGAGTTTTATGAAGTCAACGGAAAACATCTTAAAACAGTGGAGTTTCGTAATATTGAAATAATTCAGGGGATCGCAACGGCTATGCAAATCAGGGTAACGAACCATAAAACTGATCATTCAACGGTTTTTACGTTTTCAGACACTGATTACGAAACTGACATTGATAAAAAAATGTTTAACCAAAGCGCTTTAAAACACCGTTAAATACAGAAATGACCTACCGTAGCCTACCCTTTTTACCCTTTTTTTTTGTATCGACCGTCTCTGCGTTTGACTATTCTGGTTCTATTGAGGCGAGTCTCGCATATAGCAATAGTATTGATGCACTTGAAAAAACCGAGTTAATTTATAAACCCCGCGTAGAATTTCAGCTTAGCGATAATAGTGACGTTACAATAGTCGGGAGAGTGCGCGCAGACTTTGAAGACATCTATGAGCCCGGCGAGCCGAAAGATGCTAATCGGTCGAGTGCGAGTGGGCGCGGCTTTATTGGCGATGACGTTGAGATTGAAGTGCTCGAAGCCTTTATTGATATGCAATTAGGTAACACTTGGCTGCGTTTGGGTAAACAAAAAATTGTGTGGGGCCAAGCTGACGCTATAAAAGTACTGGATGTGCTTAACCCGCAATCATTTCGTGAATTTATTCTCGACGATTTTAATGACAGGCGAACTGCCTTATGGTCAGTAAACGCCGAAATGCCTGTGGGCGACAGCACCTTGCAAATTGTTTGGATTCCAGACACCACCTACTTTGACCTGCCTAAATCGGGCGGGCATTTTGCTCTGACTTCGCCGAGATTTGTACCGACGCTACCGCAAAACATGTCTATTAGCTCTGTCCCTATAGACAAGCCAAACCATGCCTTAAACGACTCTGATATAGGCCTAAGACTATTTACCTTTAAGAGTGGTTGGGACTTAACTTTAAACTATGCTTATCATTATTCTGATCGACCCGTGGTGCGCAGATCTTTTGGTGAGAAATCGATAGAGATAAGCCAAAAATACGAGCGAACCCACCTTGTAGGGGGCTCTTTTTCTAATGCCTTTGGCGCTTTCGCGGTGCGCGGTGAATTAGGCTATTCAACCAACCGATACTTTTTGCTTAATGATAATAGTGATGCCGACGGAGTATATAGCAGCTCAGAGTTTTCAACCGTCTTCGGAGTGGACTACACCGGCATAAGTTGTTGGCTTATCAGCGGCGAGATATATCAGTCAACCTTGACCGATTATAACGATGCCAGCATTCGAGATAAAACCGACAGCACTATAACAGCATCAATTAGACGCAATTTACGAAATGAAACACTAGCCTTAAAAGCATCGTATTTGCGCAGCATTAATAATAATGATGGCTTATTGCGATTGTCAGCTAACTATGGCTATAGCAGTGAAATAGAAATGAATGTGGGGCTTGATATATTTCATGGTGATAAAAGCGGTGTTTTCGGACAATTTGCTAACCATGACCGCATTACGCTCAGTACAACAGTTAGTTTTTGATCGGCTAAATTTGGTATTGGCGATGAAATCGACCAATGAAGCAATTTCAATTGATTCTCTCAGTCCGGATTTTGGCAATCACTATTTCAAATCTGAAGCCTTGGTTTTATCTGCGATAAATTAATTTCCGCCAACATGATTACCAGCGTTTTACTATATTTTCGACCTCACGACATCTACTGCCTATCTAGTCTATCTGACGATTCAGCAAAAACTAAGATTCGCACTCGCTCTGAAAATACCTCGTACGTAGGTCCTGCTCAGATTAAGCAGAGACCCCCTTTTTGATTTAACACTGATAAGCAGATTACTGCGGCTTACCTTCTACTTTGGAGGCCTAGGAAACAGATTGTCTATAATCCGTGTCGCGAGCTGCCTAGGAAGAAATTTCTGAAGAAGCATCAGCCCTTTTACATCAAGTGAAGGCACAATCATATACTGATTTTTAAAACATTTTTTTAAAATAGTTTTTGCTATAGAATCAACCTGAGCGGGTTTTCCCCTGCCCATTTTCTCTCGGATCCACTCTGGCATAACTTCAAGTTCGCTCGCATACATCGGAGTGTCTATGTCGCCAGGACAAGCGACATGAATATTGATATCGCGAGGTAACAATTCTCGACGCATGGCATCGGCAAAATTGTTTAATCCCGCTTTCGACGCGCAATAAAGCGAATAACCCGGTGCGCCAACCACGCCAAAACCAGAAGAAACAAATAAAATGCGCGACCCAGATCGTAAATAAGGTAGACATAAATAAGTGGTTGCGATGGCACCAAGGAGGTTTATTTTAAGATCGCGTGTAATAGCCGTTAATTCCCCATAGTCGCTTAGCAGGTCTATGCTCGTCACCCCGGCGTTAACGATAAGAAAATCAATATTTTCAGTCTCGTATAACCCAGCCTTAAAACAGGCTTCGATTGAGTCTTCGTCGGACACGTCGCAGGCGATGGTTCTAATGAATCCGCTTCCAGCTTCAGAAGCTAATATCTTTGCCGCCGATTCTAGCTTTTTTTTATCTCTGGCAAGCAAAATCAAATTGTGATCCTGAGCTTTCAATTGCCTTGCCATCTCAAAACCTAGACCCGAAGACCCTCCCGTAATTAAAGCTGTTTTACTCACTATTCTATCCTATGTTTTATATCTGACCGAGTTTGCGCTCAATGATATTTTTTATCATTAATTCACGCTAGTTTAACTATTGATGGTAATTCGTATTCCCCTGAAAGCAATTCTTCTTTGGGGTTATAGCAGCGCAAGTTCAAGTTGAAATTTCCATTGTGAGAGGGCAAGCAATTTTCACTCATTTTCGATTTCCCTAAAACAGATGGATTCGATTCAGGCCCAATTAAAATAGAAATTGAGTCATCCTCGTTGGATAACAAACGACTATATAAAGAATTGATGGCGTGTCTTTTTTGTCTATTTTGAACTAACCTGCCCTGATCATCGTAATAGCAGATTGACCAGAAAGCATCTACTGGTGGGGTCGCCTTCTTAGCAAAGCGAACTTCATAGCGATTATTGCCATTTAACAAGTTTCCTTCGCTGTCGGTGCGCGCCATGAAATAGAGGGCTTCATCCGGAACATTAGCCCATATGCCATGTATAGAAACTAATGCGCGGACAATGTAATTTCCATGATATTCACCGACATCTCTAACTAAACTCCAACCATTAATCAATTCGCCGACTTCATAAATTTTATCGTCCAAAATAGACTGCGCAAATGTGGCCGACTTAGCTAGCCCTATTCTCATCGGTTCAGAGAGCGCTGAATATTCGAATCCGTTTTCAACGGTTAGTCCAATTTCTTTGAACAATTGTTCTAAGGCCAATTCGCCGTCTTTAGGTGGCACAAACTTAAGCACTTGTCCTAGTGTTTCAAAAAAAAGCAATTCAGGGGGACAGCCAGAATCAGTCGGTTTGAGCGGGAGCCATGAGTCTTTTGCGGGAGCAGTTAATGGGGCGTCGCCTGAAACCCGCTCGAATTTAAGATCGTTCTGTAGTGAATGTACGGCACTAAGATCTTCATTAATGTCTGCTGCAATACGACCAACGATATAGAGGTATGGGCTTTCACCGTGAACAATATGATGACTGTCATACGCGGAGACATCTTGTCCACTGGTTGCAATGATAATGCTAGGCAATTGGTCGCCGAATTGTCGTGTTCCGAAATTAGCAACGGTATTCATATAAGGATCGAGCAGTTGCAAACCATACCACCTTCCTTGAAAATCAGGAGATGTTAAGTGTAAAGGACCATTACTAAGATCGATGACCGCCAAAGAATACAAAAAGTCGGTTGCGGCATTAACAAATTCAGTTGAATCGCCTGACGCTAAACTTCGATCGTGACGAAAGTTATTCACTATAAAATGGTCTGCATTGGCCGAGTGCTCAGCGGCCGGCATTTTCATTTTTTCTAGCCGGTCATTCCAGCATTTAATAATGGGCAATCCCCAAATGTATGCTTGTACTCCCACACTAAATGCCCAGTTTTCTTGACCCTGCGCCACTCGTTCCTGAATTTGCATAGTTTGCTATTTCTCCCTCTCTCGGGGTTGTTCATAACGGTTATTAATTTTTCTTCCATTCGCAAGGCAGGTTTCTACATTTTGCAGGTCCAATTTTCATCATCGTTTACAAGAATATCCGGAGGCAGTGAATAATTTAGTTTTTCTAATGCAAAACCCCATTTTTCTGAAATTTCATCAACTAAAGAAGAGCTAAACGTATATTAATTCCGCTTGTAGTCTGAGAGTGAATCTAAGTATTGAGTGACGTTGTCTAATTGTTCTTCATTTAGATCAAGATTCAACTCTGCGTAGATGCGCTTCATTTCAGATAGAGGGTTTTTCTCAAAATCTTCAAATGCTACCTCCACAAGATTTCCTTTAGGAACGAGGTCTCTGCTTTCCCAGTACTTTTTCATTAACTTTTCGTAGAGCTCATAGCAAAGTGTTGCAAACTCGCTCTCGGTAAAGTCCTGCAACGCCATCTCTTCCGCTTCTTTTATGAAGTCATGCAATGCAGACACATAGATAGTGTATGGGTTTCGGTATATATGAATAAATTTTGCGTTTGGAAACATCTCCAGCAATATTTCTAGCCTAGCCGTGTTGTAAGGGTTTTTTAACGCTAGGCGTTTGCCGTTAGCCATATAGGAAGCCTTGCGAATAGTCTTCATGTAGGTTTTTTTCCATTTTTCACGCTCCTTATCGCTCACATTATGCAACACATATTGGTCAAAACTCTCGCTAATAGTACTCGGAAAGTGATTGCAATGATGCGATGAAGTTGTCACGCAAGACAAGCTAAATTCCTCTTCCTGAGGGTAGTCTAGGCCCATCTTAACGTTGTCCATCATGCGTTTCTCTGGAAGGAGATTAGCAATCATGTTTTTCAAGAACTTGTTTTTACTGAGCGTTGCACAACACGTCGGAAATATTGCATGTAGTGTGCTTAGGTAACCAAGTCGACTGTCTTGACTAACCACATTATGTAGGTGGGTAGTACCGCTTCGCCAATGCCCAATAATAAATATCGGATCTTCAGTCAACTCTGTCTGGGCAATTTTCCTGCCAAAGAAAATGGCTTCTATGGCCCGCAGAGGTGACAGACAAATAGTTCCAAACAGCGTTACGAAAAATGTTGCTATGTTCTTTTTACTGACTCCGCCGTGTTTAATCACATTTCTGATTAGGTTTATGGTTGTTCCACCAATATATGGGCGTATGGACAAACTACCTTGCTTTTCATT
>JAESTB010000314.1 GCA_016763815.1 Arenicella sp. | reverse complement strand
GGCGGAATCAGAATACCAGCTTTCTGATTATGGCCTTACTGTTCGGCTTTGGTGGTTCGATCATCTCGTTGTTGATGTCAAAATCAATGGCTAAACGCGGTGCCGGTGTACATGTTATTGAAACCCCGAGAAATGAAACTGAGCAATGGCTTGTATCGACCGTTGCACGCCAGGCAAAACAGGCTGGAATTGGCATGCCTGAAGTGGGGATTTTCGACACCCCAGATATGAATGCCTTTGCTACTGGCGCCAATAAAAATAATGCATTGGTCGCTGTCAGTACTGGCCTATTACACAACATGAGCCGTGAAGAAGCGGAAGCCGTAATGGGACATGAGATTGCTCACGTCGCAAATGGCGACATGATCACCCTGACCTTGATTCAAGGTGTGGTTAATACCTTCGTTATATTGCTTGCTCGAGCGCTTGCACTGGCAATTGACCGCGATGGTCGTGGCATTGGTTATTACGCGGGATATTTCGGCGGGCAGATTTTGTTTGGCTTCTTGGCCAGCATAATCGTGGCTTTCTTTAGCCGCCACCGAGAATTCAGAGCCGATGAGGGTGGTGCAAAATACGCTAGCACAGCAGCCATGATTGGCGCGTTAGAGCGTCTAAAACAAGGCAGTGCAGGGGAGTTGCCAAATCAGCTTGCCGCGTTTGGAATTAACAGTAACGTTAAAAAAATGTTTTCGACTCACCCGCCGTTGGATGACCGCATTGCCGCCTTACGAGCTAGTATGAAATAAGCCGTTTTACGTGATTTGAATCAGGCTAACGGATTTAGCCTGCCAAAATCTCTATTAATTGCGCTTTATCGACAACTTCTTGATCGATAAAGCGTTTGCTCTGCATCAACAGCGGTAGCAACACTGTGTCGCCGTAGGGACAACCGCTGGGTAATGGCAGTCGCTGCTTATCTTTATTTGCTTGATAAGCGTAATGGCCTAAACCTCGTTGATGAAAGTCAACAATTGCTTGATATCCTTCACGCCAAGCTTGCATCTGCGGAAAGTTATTGCGTAAAGTTCGCAATATACTTAAACCCTCGTAGTCTAAGTCACCCCAAAAATAGCAATTAGGTGAGCCGCCTGAATTACCATTCCACCAGTCTTCGAACTGCGGAGCTGCATGTGTCGAAGCTAAGTTGATGTGTGAAAATTGACACTGACCACGTTGTCGAATTAAAGTCGCGGCCCCTCTATATCCGGCACTGTAAATCACCGCCATAGTGTCTTTTTCTGATGATTGTTTGACCGCTTCGACAAGGGTTACAAAACTATCAGAATTTTCTACAAAAATGGCTGTCTCAAGTTTCTTTGGCGCATAGACTGTCATCATAATCATTCGGTCGCGCACCACAGCCTGTGCGTTAGCAAAGACGTCGTAGATCAGGTTGCGGCGTTTATCTAAAAACTTAGAATCGCCCCAAAAACATCTCGCCGATAGGCCTCGAATGCTAATTGCCTGACAGGATCGGTGCATGGCCTCGATTAACTCACCAGCTTTATCAAAGCCTGCCAAGATTTCCTCGGCGGCAAAGTTTTTGATTCGAATTGGTTGCCTCAACGAAGTCGACTTTAACAGCGGGTAAGGCAATATGGCGTTTTGCCACTGGCGCGTATAAGAATCAACCTTTGGGCGTTCCAACCATTGCCTGACCATGCCTTCTTCTTGAGGGTTGAAGCTAAGTGTCGCTCGATCGTATTGCTGTTCAGTGGAGTCGATCCGATCGTACGTAATTTTCTGAATAATTTGGTAATCTTGATGTAACGATTGCTCAATCAGCTTCCATAAAAATTCGTGGTTATTGTCTGAAAAATCGTACAGTTCCGGCCAATTTTTGGCATTAATTTTCTGTGTAAAGCGAACACTCGCTGGGCGATCACATTGATCGATAAAACGGTGTAATAGCCTACTAATCAGAGGGTTATCCTCAATCCAGATGGGCGCTACTTCTGCCGCTACGTTAGGCCGATCACTCAAGTTTCAACAAACTCCTGCATAAAATCTAAACTTGTTTGTACGCGAATATTACGACGATGTTGCGCCCATAGTTGCCGGATCTTATCTTGATTGCATATTTTTCGGTCAACCAGCACTTGAGTATCTAGCTCACCAACTTTTGACGCGCTGGGGCACTTGCTGAAAATCGTTTGATGGCTGATTAGGTCCATGAATGGTCCTGATTTGCTGGTTGGCATAATAAAGATCAATTGTAAGCCAAGTTCGTTAGTCAAATAATGAATAACCTCGCGTGAACGAGCTTCATCCATTTTCGAGAACGCTTCGTCGACCAATACCATGCGGCAGTGGGTTGAGCCTTGGTTGAACTTAAATGCCGAGGTTACCGCCGCAGATCTAATGATATAGGCCGGTGTTTCTAGTTGGCCGCCTGACCCGGTCCCATATTGACTCAGCGCAATCGGTTCTTTGCCCTCGGGGGTTTTGTAAATTTCATAAGCGCGATAGTGCCGATAGTCACTCAGCCTTTTAAGTTCGCGCAGTGCAGTCTGTTCGTCATTATCGAGTAACATCGACAATAACTTGTCGCGTACTTTGGCTGATTTTTCCCCTAGGTCGGCTTCAAATAAACTGCTGCCATCACCAAGACTCGGAAGGTTTATCACCTCTTTGAAGAACCGTTGGTACTCTTGAAATTCAGCGACCCATTCATATCCAAAATGATAGCGTTCTTGATCAGTGCCAAAACGGTGAGATTCTAGCTCCTTATTCAGCTCGTCTAAAATGCGTTTACCATCGTTAATAGATTGATATATAGAGTGGCAAAGGTTGGTCACGAATGCGGTATTGAAGCTGTCACGTAGGTTAACCAATCTCTCATGTTTCCCCACTAAGACATTGTTTTGTAATCTGTTTGTGGCGGATTTCACTTCTTTAAGTACTAGAACGATACGCTTGAACCATTCTTGATTGTGGGCCAGAACGCCATCACTACCGGTGTCAATCATATAGACAATACTGTCTTCTATCCGGCAACATTGATTGTGTTGCAGTACGCATTTATCAAGTTGCCGTTCAAGTACTGTACAGTGTTGCTGGCATGACTCTAGCTCGGATTTAAAGTCGTCATTGGCATCGGTCGACTTAGCATGTTGCAACGCCTGAGCCTCAGCTTGTTCGAGCTCGCCTTGGGCTTCAAATTCTGGATAAATACGTGAGATTGATTCAATTTGAAGCTCTCTTTGCTCTTGTTGTTCTTGTAGCTTATCTTGCTCACTACTAATGTCTTCAGCCTTTTTCTTGAGTGAGCTTTGCTCACTTTCTAGGCGGCCCAAATTGGTTTGAAGCTCTTTTGATTGGCTTTCTACCGAGTCGAGTTGCTCGCGCTTTTGGTGTAATTCTTGCTCCAAGTTACTGAAGTCGCTAAGATCTATGGCATCCAAACTATAACGATCGGCCTCTATCGAGCGAAATAGCTCTAGCATGGTTCGAATCACAGCAGAGATGTGTACCGCGTTGATTTTCTCAATGGTTTCTAAACAAACTGCGGCTTGGCGCGCCGATTGCTCAGCACGGTAACTTGCCGCTTGCAGCTCGTCTAATTGTGTTTGTTTTGCTGTTAATGCACGCTCTCTGGCACCACGACCGAACACTAGGTCTGAATCATCTATATCACAACGGAATATGGTGTAGCCGCCTGAGCCAAGGCCATCAGGCGTAATGCCTCTGGCGGTCTCTCGCAGCGCTTGTTCATCATTTACCCGAAGCACAGTACCGTAAGCACCTTTTACATAGTACTCGGCGATTTTATGCTCAAACGTCATGACCTCAAGAATCGATTTAGCCGCTGTTGATAGCTTGCTCGCGTCACGCTGCGCCTTCCAACCCTGAATTACTTTAGCGCCATTGCGACGACCAGGTAGGTTGCGGACGATACGCGCCGCCTGAGCTTCAAAATCAGGCTCAACGATAAGACAAAAGCGACTGCCTCCTAAGTAGCCTTCGATCGACATTTGCCAGGCTGGGTCACTAATGTTGATAAAGTCACACAGGACATTGGGGCGAGCCTGTGGGCATTGTTGGGTAATGGCTTTCAGAGCGGCTTCGACAAACGGCGGGTAGCTAACCGTTTGGTTTTCCAACCTTAGAACTTCGCGCTTTTTGGCACTGGTTTGCTCGGCTAAGCGGCTTTGCTTTTGCCGACGTTGTGTTACCAATTCTAGCAATGCGTCGCGGATGCTCCGTTCATTGCCGCTGCTATGGTGTAGACGATTGGCTAGGGCCTGATGCGACTTTTCTAAGTCGATAAGTTTGTCGAGCTTTTGTTCGAGGTTAGCAATACCGGCTAGGTCCTGCGTCAACAGCGTTTGCATATTAATGCCGGTATCAGAATCGCTGTCGGCGACAGCCCGTAAGTCGGCGTTAAAGTCTTTACGCTCTAGAGCCGCTAGTTCGACGGCTAAACCCGATTCGCCAATTTGATCTTTTAGTTTTCGGGCCAATACTCTATTTTGTGAAAACCGTTGATCTTGCTCAAGAAGAGGGCGTGCTTGCTGGCTAAGCCGTTCGCGATTTTGCTCAATTCTTTGTTCCAATTGGTCTTTGTCTTTAAGAGCCGGAATGCCTTGGCGCTGAGCTTCCAACTCAACCAACTGGATGTGCAACGAGCTGCGCTTATCGGCCATGTTGTTGAGCCGTGCTTGAGTTTCGCTTTGCTCTAGGGCATTGCTCTGCTGCTTGGTCTTGGCACCAAGGTAATCGCGCTGCTTGACCCAAGCTAGCCGTATCAGTTCACGGTAATCACCAAGCCGCCAGTTAAGCCATTGTTGAATATAACGCTGAGATAAATCTTGAGTTTCATGTAAATTGTCGATCACCTCGGTGATTTGACGAGTTTCAGCTTCCATGCCGTGAATTGTCTTCATCAATTCTGAAACCTGCTTTATGTCTTCACTTAGGTCGCGCGGCTCTAGTATCTCTTTGGCAACAAAATCATTGATACTTTTAACCGGCTTGTAGGCCATGAAGTTGGAGAACGTTTTAGCCGCATGTTGAGCCTCTCGCTTGGACACAGAGCCTTTCTCCCCCCGTAATGCGCCATAAAGGCGGTTTAAATAGAGGCCCTTTTTGTCGTACATTTCGACTTGGTCTTTGCCGTAATCACGTATTAAGTTATGACCGATATCGTCTAGGTTGGTGACTTTGCCATTGTTGACAAAATGATCAATCGACAACTCTTGATCAGAGACTACGTAAAAAGCTAACTGACGCTGTCTGGCTTGGCGCTGTTTACCTACGGTCTCTAACGCAGCTCGTATTGCCATCACCGCGGTAAAACGAGTGCCGGTCTCGCCTTTAGTTGGATGAAACACGGCGACGATGTAACCATCGGTCGGACTCGTTCGGGCATAACTGCCATCGTCACAACCCAAAACATAGGACGCTAGGGTACGCACCTGTTTGCCACCGCGACCGCGCTGAGTCGTCTCGTCTTGGCCTGGGTTGTAGTTGAATAAATTTTCGTAAGACGCGGTCATCAACGACTGCAGCGCATCAGCGGCGGTGGTTTTACCTGAACCGTTGCCACCCGAAAACAGATTAACTGGGCCAAAGTCAAAATCAAGGTTTGGGATATTTCCCCAGTTAACTAATATGGCTTTTTTACAATACATCGCTATTTTTTCTGACTCTAAGAGTTCTAAACTGGAGTAGTAGAGGGCTCAAGCTTTGGCTCTGTTTGCGGCTCAAGTTGAGGAGGGTAGAGCTGATCGAGCATCGCCTGAGTGACAAAGCTGGTAATACTAGGCTCAATCCGCAGCCAACTATCTTGACCATTTTCTAACGCTAGGTCAGTTTCATTGCTGTATTTAACTAAACGAAGCTGGCGTAGTTGGCGAAAGATTGATTGCCTCTCACCTTGCGATTCAGGCAATGATTGTTTGAGCAAGTTTTTCATGGTGATCACGAGCTCTTCGAGGGGCAATAAAACCTGGCCTAGCTCGTCGACTTTACCTTCGCGTAACGCTTTTTCATATTCCACCCGCAGAATTAAAATGACCGCAATCACATTCGCTGAAGGCTTGGTTCTAAAGCCATTTTGGAACGGAGAGTCTTGGCTATTATCATCATCGGCAACCCCCGGCACCACTGATGCCGGAGGGAATACCCGAATAAACCTAAACTGACTATCGTGAACCAAGACTAAATGCATGGGTGCTAAATAGTCTTCAACGATGTCAGCACATTGGAGGTAACGATCGTACAAACTCGCTTCAATTTGGCTCTCGCTACGGCTGATCACGCCGTAATCAAGCAGCCGCACGATCAACTCCGAGAACGCTGCGTTGCTTAGCCCAACATGGTCAAGGTTTTGTTCAAGTAGGTCGGTTATTCTATCCATTATTCTTCTTGTTAAAGTATCACTTGTGGTCGTGCTCAGAAGGGCAGTTATCGATAAGTTCAATTTCATGCTCGTCAAAGCGATGATAATACTCGTTACTTGCCGTTTCACCACCTTTGCGACTTACCTTAAACGTTAAGTTCGAGCTGAGGTTATTTATACCGGCAACTTCGATGGCGTGGGCCATTGCCAACAACTCATCGGCATTATTAATTTGCAGCTCTTTGGTCGACAACTTTCGCCCGTCGCGCAGCGTCTGTAAGACGTAATCTTTAATGCCTTGGCTATTCACTACAAATGCCTGATCAAGTAACTGCTGAACCATCAGCTCACACTGAGCGTCGCGATCGGGTACTAACGCTTCAGCAACGTTATTATCCACCATTTCTTTGCTCTTTCTCTCAATCAGCTTTACCTGCTGTGGATCGATTAGACCCAGTTTAAAGGTTGATGCTAATTGTGCCGCGCCAGAGACTCGTGCCGCGTAGTCAGCCTGCGATAAGTCGGCCAGTTCACGACATACATCGACCAGATTACTGTCTTGCTGCGTATTTAAGTAACTTAATTGACGAATGATTATGTCAGCGCGTTTGGTGAAACCATGCAACGCTCGCCGTAAAGCTGGCAACATAACATCAGCCGCATTGTGCATACGGCGCTCAATGGTGTCTAAAATATAGTAGAGATAAGATTGGTGCGACTCGCAAAGGTCGGGCACGGTGCGTCTCAGATCAGCCTCCGCATCACGTTTGAACTGATCTTTCTTACGACGAATCGAGCTAATACGCTTATCAATATGGTCTCGATGTTTTTCGACACTGTCGGCCGACAAGCGTACTTGGATATCTGGTTGAAAGCGCTTCTCCATAAAGTCAAAAAACTGTTCAGCGGCTTGCTGGATCAGTTGTTGTGACTCCATTTCTTGGACTAACGCGCGCTTCTTCTCTTCCAGTTCAGAAATCACGTCGGTAAAGTCGGTGACTATACGCTCTGAATAGTCGAATGCGTCGAATAAATCATAAATTTCACCACGGCTTGCGAAGGCATCTAAGGCGTTTAAGGTATTGCGGGTGTTGCGATGACGGGTTCGTACTCGAGAGCTGTCTGCCTCAAGTAACGACTGTGCAAACACGCGGCCCATGCGGCTAAACGGGAAGGTCGATTGTAAGGTGGCGGTGTCAACTTGGCGTTCAATCCAACCATGCTCGACCAATTCCTTTAGCACCCAATTTGCGTGCTCTCTGGCACTTTTAAAGCGCTCTTCAATACTATTGTCTTCAAGCTCATCAGAACTAAAGGTGACCTCGCCGAGTTGGATTAACGCCTGTTCGAGAATTTCAATGATTTGATCTCGTGTAAGCGAATGGCCATAGTCAGCCGAGGCACCATATTGGCGATTGTATAGAAGCCCCAGGCAGGCACGAACGTGCTCTCGATATTTACCGGTTAGAGGCTTAAAGAACTGAATTCTGGCGTCGGTGAAAAACATAGTCGAGAGTATAGTTGGCGAACCATTTTGACTCCAGCGCTCTGATCGAGACTTGGCAATTTATACTCGCGGTAGGCACTCAATGTTATCGGAAATATTTTCTGACTTGCGCTCGTTTTCACCACTAGTTTAAGACTTTACTGAGGTGTTTTGATGGGCCAATTTATTGCCCAATTCGCGCTGTTAGTCGATGACTATGAGTTAGTTTTCGACTGTGATCGCGCGATTGAGTATTACACTTCTTAACTTGGTTTTGAGTTAATTGAAGATACTCAACTAATAGACGATGGTTGTTAAGTATTGCAAAAACTACTTATGCCGATTTTGAGAAAATTAGTTAAATTTCACCATAAAAAATTCATACATTAACACCGTTCGCTAGCCGTTCAGGCATCAGCAATCTAGTCTTTCTAATAAATGCGAGTCAAATTAGTTATTACTCTGTTACCTGTAGCCAATATTGGAGGCTAGTAAACGACAATTAAAATCAATTTCCGCGCTTTAATAAGAGCTTTTTAACATCAAATTAACGACTTTT
>JAESTB010000313.1 GCA_016763815.1 Arenicella sp. | reverse complement strand
TCGACGGGGCGGTGTTCGGTGTGTTCGACGGGCACGACGGGGACGAGGCTGCCGCGTGGCTGGCGGCCGAGATGCCACCACCTAGCTCGGAAATACGCTGCAGGTGCTTTGGTTTTAGTAGCCCGGCATGCTCAATAATAAAGCGCTGCTCGAGGTTGGGCTGTGATGCGCGTACTCGAGACATTGCCTCTAAGGTTGCGGTTTGTGCGGCGTCACCATTGGAGTGAATTCGAGCATCTAGCCCGAGCTTCCAATAGGGTTCGATAGCGGCAGCGAGGTCGTCGGATTCAGTAACCCATAGCCCGAGGGTTCCCTGCGATTGGCCGGCGATATAACCTGGTTGCTCGAGTCTCATGGTTTGAGAATAGAATGCGGCGTCGGTGAAAAACTTAACTTGCGGTAAGACCTGAGGGTCACCACTACTGGCTTTTTCGCTGGCCAACGACTTTATTTTTTTGGCTGCATCGTCACCGTACTTCTTTTTAAACGCGCGATGTTCTGCCACAAGATAAAGATGGTATGGGTCTGATTTGGTGTATTCGAGGAAGTAATACGAGTCTTCAAGTGTTTTGTTAAATAAGCCATAACCGAGCTCGGCTACCGAGGTGACGCCGGCCTTAGCCAGCATCGTTTCAAAGCCACTGAAACCTTTACTTATATTCGACGGAGTAAGTAGATGCCGGCTTAATTTAGCAAATAGAAATTCAGTCGCGTCTTCATATATTCGACCCGTCAGCTCGCCATTTGCATCCAGTGCAACACCTTCATACCGCTGATGCAAAGACGGTTCAACCTTAGCCCATTCAAGGGCCTTGGTGTTCAAATAAAAATCATGTCCCGAATAATGCCAAACTAATATTGGTCGTGTGCTCGAGACGGTATCAAGGTCTTGGCGAACTAAATCGCCTTGCACCAAATTGTGATAGCCGTAGGCGATTAACGGTTGACCGGGTTCTAGCGCTTGATCAAGTTCTCTGAGCCGCTCTAATAACGCTTGTTTACTTGGTAAACCTTTAACGATACCGCTCGGTGTTTCCATATCCCAAGGGGGGACAAACGGGCGCGAGTAAATCATTGCGCCTAAGATCATATGCACATGTGGATCAATTAAACCTGGGATCAGCGTTTGTTGGGCAAATGTTTTATCTACGGTTGCGTTTGGGTGAGCCGCTTTTAGCGTAGTAACTGAGCCAAGCTGGCTAATCTTACCATCGAGTATGTAGACCGCTTGAGCTTGTGGTGTTTCCGAATCCATGGTGACAATATGCTTGGCGATATATATCACCTCATCAGGTTCGTTCTGGCAAGCCGCTAAAAAGAGGCTTAGCGATAAACATACAATGGCTACTTTAAGGTGCATAAAACCTCTTGTGATGGTGCGTTATTAACGGTGATTATTGGCTGCTTCTGAGTGGTTATTTGTAGTCAAACAACATACTTAAGTCTAACGCGCGAACGTGTTTGGTGATGGCACCTGACGAAATAAAGTCGACGCCGGTTTCGGCGATAGCGACAATGGTGTCGATGCTGACATTACCCGATGCTTCTAAATCGGCTTGCTCACCGGTTAGTTCTACCGCGAGGCGCATGTCGTCCAAGCTGAAATTGTCGAGCATGATGCGTTTGGCTCCGGCGTGTAGGCCCCTCTCTAATTCTTCAATTGTTTCTACTTCAAGTTCAACCAGCGCGCCGTCGGGCATAGAGGCGATTGCGTCAGTTACGATACGCTCGAGGCTTTTACCGGCACGCAAGTGATTTTCTTTAATGATAATGCCATCGTATAAGCCCATCCTGTGATTTACCCCGCCGCCACACAGCACGGCATATTTTTGTGCTTCGCGCATCATTGGCAGAGTTTTCCGGGTGTCGAGCAAACGAGCGTTGGTGTGCGCGATAGCATCAGCATACTGGCGAGTTGACGTGGCTGTGCCAGATAATGTTTGCATGATATTAAGTGCGCTACGCTCGCCCGATAGAATAGGGTGGGCGAGGCCATCAAAACGACATAAGGTTTGATTTGGTTCAACCGTATCGCCGTCGCCTACATGCCAAGCAAACTCGACCTTAGTTTTGTGCCGCTTACCAACTTGTCTAAATACTTCATCGACCCAGGCTTTTCCGCAAATAACCCCGTGTTCGCGGGAAATTATTTTACCGTCGACTTGCGCATCTCTAGGCGTGAGACGAGCGGTCACATCGCCACTCCCTATGTCCTCACGCAGACAGTTTTTAACTAGCCGTTTAATGACTTTCTTTTTAGGTAACGGGTGTTGCTGGTTTGCTGTTTGCGACATTGGTGGTTCTCTACTGGATAGACTGAGAAGTCCAGAATAGCAGAAACAATTGATCTCTCAAAAAAATGATCTGTGTCAGTCAGTAGTTAAGCCTACTCTTGTATTCTGACCTCTCCACCTTAAATAAGGGGTAGAGAATTAATCCTTTAAGAGGAAGCAACCATGAGAATGGACAAACTTACATCAAAATTTCAACTTGCCTTAGCGGATGCGCAAAGTATGGCGTTAGGCAAAGATCATCAATTTATCGAGCCAGTGCATGTTTTGGCGGCCATGTTCCAGCAAGACGGCGGCAGTGTTCGACCATTGCTGGCGCGCGTTGGTGTGCACGATAAGGCCTTGAGCGATCAGCTGAACAAGGCACTATCTGAAATGCCGCAAGTGCAAGGTCAAGCTGGCGAAGTTCATTTGTCGCAACAGACGTCACGTATTGTCAATGTGGCCGATAAACTATCACAAGAGCGCGGAGATTCGTTTATATCCAGCGATCTGTTTTTACTCGCCTTGGTCAAAGATAAAGACCGGGCCGGAGTGTTACTGCGTGAGGCTGGCGCTACGTTATTGTCACTCAATAAAGCCATTGAAGATGTGCGTGGTGGCTCTAATATTGATGATGCTAATTCCGAAGACAATCTACAAGCCTTAGAAAAGTACACCATTGACATCACCGCGCGAGCCGAGCAAGGCAAGCTCGATCCGGTTATTGGTCGCGACGACGAGATTCGCCGAACTATTCAGATATTACAGCGCCGAACCAAAAATAATCC
>JAESTB010000312.1 GCA_016763815.1 Arenicella sp. | reverse complement strand
ATCAAAAACTGTGATATTGCAGTGATCCGATTTGGTACCAAATATAAACAATGGAACGCGGCATTTGATGCAGGTTACTGCGCCGCACTAGGCAAGCCCTATATTACCTTGCATGACGACACAATTATCCATCCGCTCAAAGAGGTTGATGGTGCGGCGATGGCTTGGGCAACAAGCCCGCAACAAATTGTCGATATATTGAAATATGTAAGCGCCCAATAAATCAACCTAGGCAACTCCTCGAGCATTGAAAATATCCCAGCGGAGGCAGATCGAAATTCGAACTAGTCGATTAGAAGATTTCAAGTGACGGGAGGCGCTCACGCTTTTTATGCTGTCTTTATTTTCGAGCAAGACTATGGTCTGATAAGTCCACTAACCTTTAGGGCTTCTCATGCATAAAACTTTTACGATATTAGCTATTTCAATCTCGGTTATTTTACTTTGCTCAAATAGTCATGCCATAACCGCAGACACCGTATTAATCAATGGCAACGTGTATAGCCTAAATTGGGGGGAGCCTAGCCTTGCCGGTGAGCCCGCTGATAACGCGCCTTATGAGAAAGGGCAGTGGCGACCCGATGCAAGCTCGATCGCCATTAAAGACAATAAGATTCTCTATGTAGGCGATGAACCTAATTTAGCGCCATTCATTGGCGACGACACAATTATCATTGATACCAATGGTGCTACCGTGATACCCGGCCTGGTGGATTCTCATGTTCACATCGCCGAACTTGGCGAGATTTTACAACGCATTAATTTAGCTGATGAAGCATCTCCCGCAACGGCGATTGCGAAGCTGAAAATCTTATCTGCTGATTTAAAAGCTGGCGAGTGGCTCATTGGTCAAGGCTGGGACGAAGGTGCATGGGCCAATAGTTATCCAAACCGACAAATGCTGGATAAGGCATTTCCAAACAACCCTGTGTACCTGCGCAGCTTGCATGGCTTTGCTGTTTGGGTAAATACCGAAGCATTGAAACTGGCGGACATCAATGATCAAACAAAGGCCCCGATTGGTGGCGAGATATTGCGTGATGACCAAGGAGTGGCAACCGGAATTTTACTCAATCGAGCGACCACCTTAATCGCCGACGCCGTACCCAAACCAAGTGTGCAGCAGTTTGCCGATTACATACTCGGCGGTATGTTACAGATGGCTAAAGACGGCTTCGTCTCGGTTCATGAAGCTGGAGCCGAGTCGCTGCATATCGCTGCGCTAAACCACCTAAAAGCCAACAAAAACTTACCAATTCGAATGTATGCGATGCTGTCAACTCGTGATAAAAAATTAGCCGCCGAGTGGGAAAAAAAAGGCCCATATACTGATCCACAAGGTTTTTTAGATATACGCTCTGCCAAAGCGTATTACGACGGCGCGCTAGGCTCGCGCGGTGCGCGGCTGCTTGACGACTATAGCGACCAAGCGGGTCATCGCGGTGTTAGTGGTGATGGCTACGGGTTCGATGCGTCAGTGGTCGATAGCTTAATCTCCACAGGTTTTCAGGTAGGAATTCATGCCATCGGCGATGCCGGCAATAGAGAGGTACTCGACTACCTCGCCGAAGCGCAAACAAAGTATCCGGGCAGCAAAGACTTGCGACACCGGGTCGAACATGCGCAGGTGATCGCAAGCAACGATTTCAAGCGCTTCAAACAACTCGCGCTGATTGCGTCGATGCAGCCGCCACATGCCGTAGAAGACAAGGCTTGGGCAGAAAATCGTTTGGGTTCAAATAGAATTAAAGGCGCTTACGCTTGGAGAACCTTACGTGAGGCCGGCGTTCCGCTCACCTTCAACTCAGACTTGCCGGGCTCTGATCACTCAATTTTTTACGCTTTGCATGCCGCTATCACGCGTCGTGATAAGCAAGCTCAACCAAGCAACGGCTGGTATCCCGAGCAAGCAGTATCAATTGAAGAAGCCATCAGAGCCTATACAAATTGGGCGGCCTATTCTGCTTTTAGAGAAAAACAAACGGGCCTATTAAAACCAGGTTACTGGGCCGATCTAAGCATAATCGACATAGACCCGTTTCAGCTGGCGACGTCTTCGCCAGCTAAGATTTTAGAGGGTAAAGTGCTGATGACAATCGTCAATGGTAAGGTAATCTATAGTGATCAATCGCTCGACGCTAAAGAGCAATAGCCCCATGCAGATGGCATCAATCACAGTCATGACTAGGCTTGTCGTATTTAGCTAAGCTTCGCCATAGATTGGTGCATCCGATGTTCCATCAGTTAACTTACTAAACTGGCTGTGCATGCCACCAAGCACTTAGCTGTTTTTTCTCAATGCGTCGATTTCATCGGCTACCGTTTACGCTTTGGCAGATAGATCAGAGTACATTCGAATATCACCTTTCCTTTGTGCCGCAAGCGCTTGCTCTAAAAGCAGACTGTATTGTTTGTTGAGCTTTGATAAAGGGTCTTCCTTGAGAAATGAAAACATAGATAACTTTGTTTAAATTGATAGTCAGAGGATGAAATAAAATGAATCTGTGGCAACCACCTTAGGGCTCAAAAATATCATCTGGATGTAGACCTTTAGTCTTTGCTTGCTAGAGTTAGCTATACACTAACAACCTTAACGCTCGATTTGATACCGCAAGTCAGCACCACTATTGACGCCGGGGTCGGCTTTAACCGACCAAGCTTCACTTAAGTTGTAACGCAAAATAAGCGACTGTGCTGCATCGAGTAAACCATAGCCGTAGCCGACGTAAACTTTTGACGACAGCTGCTTGCCGGCAACGACACTCGGTGCGTTGTTAGTCATTTGAAACTCTAAACTGGTCAGTCCCAAAGATTGCCGTAATTTTTCAGTTATCTTAGTCACTTCGCTGCTGCCATCACCGCGTAAAGAGTTCGCTATGCGTAATAAGGTAAAACCATCTTGCGAGCCGAGATTCCCTAACGGCTTATCGAAAATCAGTACCGATAAAATATCTTCATCTTGCATCGATGGTGTTGAGTACAAATTAAGCGTTGGTGCGCTTGCACGGCCAGAAATGCTAACACCTGCGGTAATCGAATCGACGGTTTTTTCGGCGTTTAAGTCTAAGCTCGGGTCATCGATACTGCCCCCGTTAAAGACAAGCTGGCCTTTATCAATTTTTAGATCTTGCCCATAAGCCTGGTAGCGACCATTGTTGACGGTGATTTGCCCGTCCCCTCTTAGAATGCCGCCTGGCTCTTGGAAAACCAGCAGCTTACCTAATAAGTTAGCATCCAACCCTTGTGCACTTATATTAGTTTTATCGCCTAAGTCGACTGTGACGTTAAGTCGTTGCTTAAGACTCGAAACTTGTGTTTCTACGCCTTTGAGCACCACATCATTAGAGACCAATACAGCCGTTTCTGGTAACCTAAAGTCTAAATCGGCACGGTCTATAACCACACCGCCGCGCAAATCTAGAATCTCATTTTCTAGTTTAGCGGTTAAATCAATATCACCGACAACGTTTAGCTCGGCGGTGTCTGCTAACTGTAGGTTTTTACCGTCGAATACCAGAGTCACTTTAGGCGACTGCAGGTTCACGAAGTCAACATTACCACTCAATAACAGCTCGCCACTACCAGAACGAAGCTGGCCACGGATATCAATGTTGGAGGTTCCATCAGATGTAATGTTCAACTCAAGTCCCTCGATCAGTAAACCAAGCTCGGGAATATCGGCTCTGGCATTTTTAAGGTCGCCGAATGCGACAATCTTAGGTGTCGACAACGACCCAGTCAGCTCTAAGTCAGCATTTAAAGCGCCGTTTAGACTAACGGCGTCAAGAAACACGGTGGGTAATATCGAAAGATCGGCGATAGCCAATTTGGCTCGGCCAAGAGCTTGCGCCTGCATAAATGTCGCGGACTCAATCGCTTGGTCGACGCGAATATCCAATGTCGCTACGTCTGCATTTGCTAGAATCACGTCTATAGAGCCTTGTAAACCATCGTCCTGTTTAACGCTTGCTCGGATAGACTCAAAAACCAACGCTTCATCAGACAGTTCATCATCGCCAGACTCTTGCCAAGTTAATACCGCTGACATTGATTCAAAGTAACCATCGATTGTAGCTGACGTCTGATTCGACGCCTTTAGATATGAAAATTCACCATTAGCTTGCCCTTCAATATTCAAATCATAGAGCTGCAGAAAGTGATTTAAGTTGGCTAAATCGAGCGCTGTTAGCGCCGCCGTAATGTTCGTACTTTGAGTGTTCTTCTTCGCCTCAAAGCAAAGCGCCTGAGATTGGTTTATCAAGCAACTCTCAGACACCGAAAAATCGCCGTTGGCCACTTTTATCGAAACGTCTTTTTT
>JAESTB010000311.1 GCA_016763815.1 Arenicella sp. | reverse complement strand
TAACTCGATGAACGGATAAAAATATCTGTAATGTCTTCACTTTTCGTTGAAAAACTTGCCAATAGCTCGCTATTGGCAAGTTTTTCGCCTCTTTTGAAGAAATGCCAACGCTTTTTATCTCGCCCCTGAGTTTTGATAGGCTGTTTAAACGTACTGATAGTGTCAATAAAACTATTTGCTATAGCGGCAGTCCTCTCTATACAGTCCTTGAAAATAAACATAATGTCAATTTAGCGATTGAATCGTAACTGGTCTATGATGAGTGTCCATGATAGGTATTAGATTTTGATCTTTACCAAAATCCACGGAGGTTAATTAATTGCAAATGGCATTCAGTAACTCAACCAAAATAGAAGCTCTGTCACGGGAAATAGGTTTCAAGGTTCTTATTGTATTTTCAATTGTTCTTTCTTTGGTGATCTTTATAACGGCGCCAAATAACAGTCTGTTTGCTTGGTTTTTTTCAATGTTTGCTTTCACACTTTCAATGGTTGGCTTATACATACCAAAATACAGTTCGCTTTGCGGAAGAGTTTTAGTGTTTTTTTCAGTGCCGTTGACGTCTGCTTTAATATTAATTAACGGTCTTGTGCCAGCCATGTTGATATCAATGGTGATCATTTTCCACGTTATGTTGAGCCAAGGATATTGGCGAATAATTTCAGTGTTATTAATTGCCAGCACCTCTTTCTTGGTGCCATTTTCGGGTATTGATTACGAGCCTGCACTCTGGCTGAGGTTATCAGTAACAAATGTGTTTGTTGCCGTGGCTGTTTGTTTGCTAGCGTCATTTTTAGAAAGGGCATTAATTGATAGTCTTGATAAATCAGACGAGTTGACTCAGGCGTTAGACGGCGAACGCAAAGCAAAAGAAGCTCAGTCTATTTTTTTAGCGACCATGTCACACGAAATTCGTACGCCGATGAACGGCATTATGGGCTTAGTTGATATTGTCTTGTTGTCTAATATCACTGAGGCTGAGCGTCCAAAGCTTGAAAGAATTAAACGTGCTGGCGCTACACTAAATAATATTTTGAGTGATGTGCTCGATCTCTCAAAACTTGTCGCTGGCAAACTGGTGATTGAAGATTTACCTATTAGCCTCTTACAGGTGATAAACGAAAGTAAATTGCTCTTTCAAAAAACAGCCTCCGATAAACATATTCAATTAACAACTAGGATTGATGAATCCGTTGATCTCTCGCTTATGGGCGACGCAACTAGGATCATGCAGGTCCTTAACAACTTAATAAGCAATGCTATTAAATTTACTCCGAATAATGGTTTGGTTGGCATTTCGCTAAACGTAACTGGCGAAAGCGTGACAAATCAAGTGTTGGAGTTTTGTGTTGCTGATACGGGAATTGGTATTTCAGGTGAAAGTTTGAATGAGATTTTTTCGCCGTTTATACAAGCAAATAAATCGACCACCCGTGAGTACGGCGGAACCGGTCTTGGGCTACAAATATCGAAAAGCCTGATTGCCAATTTGGGCGGTGACATATGGGTTGAAAGCGAAGAGGGCCGCGGTAGCGAGTTCTATTTTCGTTTAACGTTAGATAAGACCGAACAGCATCCATTGAACGTTATTAGCGATACCCTGGCCGGTTCTCCACAGTTCAATGGCAAAGTATTGGTTGCAGAGGACAATGAAATAAATCAAATTGTTGCTAGGGAAATTTTTAAATCTTATGGCTTAGATGTTGAATTAGCGAAGGATGGTATGCAGGCTATCGAAGCAACAAAACGCTCGCATTTCGATATCATATTTATGGATTTACAGATGCCAAATATGGATGGCTTCGAAGCGACTAAAGCGATTCGGTTAAGCGGTAACTCCACGCCAATTATCGCGCTTACTGCTTCGGTGCTAAAAGAAGATGTTGAAAAAGCCCGACAAATGGGGAGTGATAGCTACATCTCTAAACCTATTGATCGTCGAGAGGTGACGAAGGTCTTGCAACGATTCCTTAAATCACTCTAAAAGGTCGGAATAAGCGGCAAGAACTACCCACAGACTTTGCCTTCGGGGTAATGTAAGTGTGGCAAAAGACGACACTATCGTTTGCGCAGAAACTACGCAGATGACTGGCTAGATCCAACACCTAGCCGAATAAAATAGTTCGCGAGTTCCGGGGCGGGGATGCGATACCCATACTTCGCTGTTTTGGTTAACCATTAAATCAGGTAAGGAGCACTTTTTTACTATTTAAGATAGTTAATCAGCCGTTGATATATATTCTCGAAGCCGCCATTACTCATGATCAAGACGTTTGTTCGACCTTGGTCTTGGTTAATCAGTTTAGTAAGTTGCTGCAATAGTAATTCGGTAGTACTAAAAGCGGAGATCGAATCGGACTCTAACTCGCTGATATCCCATTTGACATGTTGATCGGCGAATACCAATACTGTATCGGCTTTTGCTAGGGCATCTTGCAGAAGGTGCTTGTGCACGCCGCGCTTCATGGTATTCGAGCGGGGCTCTAGTACGGCAATAATTTTTTCGTCGCCAACGCGGCTGCGCAGACCGCCAAGTGTTTCAGCTATGGCCGTAGGGTGGTGGGCAAAGTCGTCGTATATACGGGCAACAGGCTGGTCAAAAATGACTTCCATGCGCCGTTTAACTGACTTAAAGGTGGCTAAAGATTCGACTGAATTGGCAATCGGTATGCCTACATGATGAGCTGCCGCAATTGCCGCTACAGCGTTAGCCATGTTGTGGTCGCCCATTAACGACCAACTGACTATATATTTTTCAGAGCCATGGAGTAGCAAAAACTCTGAGGCATCGTCTTTAACTTTCTCTGCACGCCAGTCGCTGTTAGTTGAATTAAAACTCCTCAATTCACTCCAGCACCCCATCTCAAGTACTTCAGCCAGTGCCGGAGAATCCTCGTTGTAAATAATTTGGCCGTGTTGCGGTACGGTTTTTAGTAGATGATTAAACTGGTTTTGGATAGCCGCCAAATCTGTGAAAATATCAGCGTGATCGAATTCTAAGTTGTTTAATATCAGTGTGCGTGGTTGATAGTGAACAAATTTAGAACGTTTGTCACAGAAGGCCGTGTCGTATTCATCGGCTTCGATAACAAAAAAAGGTGTTTTGCCCAGTCGAGCCGACTCGCCAAAGTTTTCCGGAACACCACCAATTAAGTAGCCTGGGGCTAAGTCGTTTTGCTCAAGCAACCAGGCTAGTAAACTGCAGGTAGTAGTCTTACCATGGGTGCCCGCTACCGCTAATACCCAACGGCCCTGTAGCACGTGATCGCCTAGCCATTGAGCGCCCGAGGTATACCGCAGGCCCTTGTCAAGCACTGACTCTAATTCGGGGTTGCCTCGAGATATGGTATTACCGACTAAAACTATGTCGGTACTTTCTGGGATATTATCGGCGCTATAACCTTCGAATAGTTCGATGC
>JAESTB010000310.1 GCA_016763815.1 Arenicella sp. | reverse complement strand
CCATCTGTGGCGGCCAAAATTGATTTTCTCAAGGCATTAATATCCAACACCTCACGAGCACCATCTGGCATAACAATAAACGGCCGTACGGGCGTGTCTTGCTCTGTCAGGCCCGCTTCAAGCAGACGCTTTTCAGCCTGCTCGGCTCGATACAAAACATACGCTCGGGCGACTTTATGTTCGCCTTCACGCATTAACGCCAGCTCCACTTGATCTTGAATGCTCTCAATGTGCATAACCCCACTGCTGGGAATGTTACGCTCAAGCGCGACAACCACTTTATCAACCAGTGATTCAACAATGTCGTGAATACGACTGGAACCTTGCGCGCGCTCGCCCTCAACCGCCAAAAAAGCCTTTGTCATGGCGATCACAATTTTACTACGATCAAACGGCGTCTGATCGCGGTTGCGGCGTATTACGGTGTAGGGTGATTTAGTGTGGGCGGCGTGTGAGCTAACAAGTTCGGCGTTGCTAAGCGTTTGAATTTCTCTGGTGGGGAGCATGCATTCCTCTGAAAATCTTCTCTAAGTTTAAGTTCAATGACAAACGTATTGTCAGTGCCAAAGAGCTCGGAAAAGTACAGAGGTAATCGAAGGTCAACCTACTCAGCGTGAATACTCGAGTGTCGGTTGTTGCAACGAAATAGCCTTTACCTTGACGCGAGGTATGACGATTATTTAAGCAGGTAACCGGACTTAAAAACACAAAATTCATGTTTTATCACCGTTGCGCGACAGTGCTGGAATTACACCAGCTTCCCCTGCGGAAAAAGCAAAACCACTATATATTAAGATATTAAAAATTAAAAGCACTATATATAGTGAAATGACCAAATCGTCAGCCCTGCTAATTATGGCTAAGATTAATTTTTCAATTTCGGCAAGCAGCACATCACTAATCACCTAATTACGGTGCCTCGGCTAAGCTATTTCACGCAAACGCTGCGCCGCCGCGACCATATTTTGCAACGCTGGAACCACTTCCTCCCAGGTGCGCGTTTTTAACCCACAATCGGGGTTTATCCACAGTCTAGCCTCCGGTATTTTCTGCGCGGCTAAGGTCATTAGGTTAATGATTTGATCCTCCTCTGGCACGTTCGGTGAATGAATATCGTAAACTCCCGGGCCAATTTCATTAGGATATTGAAAATCATCGAACGCGCCCAGCAACTCCATATCAGAGCGTGATGTCTCAATTGTGACAACATCCGCATCCATCGAAGCAATGGCTTCAATAATGTCATTGAACTCGGAGTAACACATATGCGTATGTATCTGAGTTTCATCTTTAACGCCGTTGGCCGCAATACAAAACGAGCGAATCGCCCAACCTAGATAACCTGGCCATTGCTTAGCCCGCAGTGGCAACCCTTCACGCAACGCCGCTTCGTCTATCTGAATAATACCAACGCCTTCGCGTTCCAAATCCAGCACTTCTTCGCGAATCGCCAACGCCAATTGCAAGCAACTTATTGAACGAGGTTGGTCGTCGCGTACAAACGACCAATTGAGAATGGTAACAGGCCCCGTGAGCATCCCTTTGACCGGTTTCTCTGTCAGCGACTGTGCGTACTTAATCCACTCCACTGTCATTGATTTAGGCCGGCTGATATCGCCAAATAAAATGGGCGGCTTGACGCATCGTGAACCATACGATTGCACCCAACCCGATTGACTAAAAGCATAGCCCTGCAACTGTTGCCCGAAGTATTCCACCATATCATTACGTTCAGCCTCACCATGCACCAAAACATCAAGGCCTAGTTTTTCTTGCTCCTTTATGGCGTATCGTATTTCACCCTGAATGAATTTCGTATAGTCGGCTTGGCTCAGTTCACCTTTGCGAAACCTTAAGCGTGCTTGACGAATTTCATTGGTTTGGGGAAACGAGCCAATGGTCGTAGTTGGAAACTTGGGTAAGGGCCGTATTTGGCGTTGTTGGTCAGCGCGAATAGTATAATCACTTTGCCGTTTTTCCATTTGACTGTGTAGCGCCGCTACGCTCGCCTTTACAACGTGGTTGTGAACCCGTTCCGAGCTGGCACGTTGGGCCACAGCCGCGGCATTATCATCCAGCTGCTGCTGGACACTTGCTCTGCCGCTATTCAAGGCCATCGACAGAACATTAAGCTCATCCAGTTTCTGTATTGCGAAGGCCAACCAAGACTTAATGTCATGCTCGAGTTGGGTTTCATTGGCCAGACCAACTGGCACATGTAACAACGAGCATGATGGTGCCAACCACAATCTCGATTTAAGCTGTTGCGCTATCGGCTCCAACCAATTGAGTGTTTGCGTTAAGTTTGTTTTCCAAATATTACGGCCATTTATGACGCCAAGCGAGAGAACTTGATCGTCTTTTAATTGCGCCATGATGCCTGAGATATCATCCTGCCCATTGATTGCATCAAGGTGGATACCCGATACCGGCAAATCACAAAGCAGTGATTGGTTTTCTTTGAGCTCACCAAAATAGCTGGCCAACAGTAATTTCACGGGCGACTTATCGAACGCTTGATAGCTTACTTTAATGGCCTCGCACCACGACTCATCAAGTTCAGTAACCAGTATGGGTTCGTCAATTTGAACCCATTGCACACCAGCGCTGGCCAGTTTTTGCAGCAACTCCTTGTAGGCCGAAAGCAGCTTGGGCAACAATTCTAAACGGTCGCTACTGTCTTTGCTTTTGCCCAACCAAAGATACGACACTGGCCCAACCAGTACAGGTTTAGGATTAACGCCCATGGCTTTGGCTTCTTCAATTTGCTGGAGCAAACGATTAGGATTTAATGAAAACGCGGTATCACTAGTGAATTCAGGTGCGATGTAATGATAATTGGTGTCAAACCACTTGGTCATCTCCCCCGCATGAACACATTGAGATTCTGAGTCTTTCGGAGATCGTCCTCGGGCCACTCGAAAATATTGATCCAACTCATTGGCTAAACTACGGTGGGCTCGCTTTGGTATGTTGCCAAGCATGAAGCTCATATCCAACACCTGATCATAATACGAGAAGTCGCCAACCGGTACTAAATCGAGATTTGATAGTTGCTCCCAATGCCGTTGTCGCAGCTCCAAACCCGTTTCTAAAAGCGCCTGTTGCGGTATCTGATTTTTCCAATACCGTTCTAACGCAAATTTAAGTTCTCGTTTCCCACCGATACGTGGAAACCCAAGATTATGTGTTCTTACCATGGCTAAGTTCCTTAGTTGTTATATCAAGTTGTGCCATGATAATTGGCTTGATTGATGAACTATATTGGTATTAAATAATGTACCCATTAATTTTATTCATGGATTGATATGCTCGAACGCCACCATCTGGAAATACTCCGCCAGGTAAAAAATCATGGGTCACTGACCGCCGCCGCGAACCAACTATGTTTAACTCAATCCGCACTAAGTCACACTATTAAGAAGCTCGAACACCAACTCGGTACTCAAGTGTGGTTTAAAGAAGGTCGCCAGATTCGGTTAACCGCGGTAGGAGAACATCTATTAACCACAGCCAACCGCCTTTTGCCGCTGTTTGAATACGCCGAACACGTTGTTCAACAGATGGCGGCGGGCGAACGCGGCCTTGTACGTCTGGGTATGGAGTGCCATCCATGCTATCAATGGTTGATGAAGGTGGTGGCCCAATATTTGAAACACCGGCCAGGGGTAGACATTGATGTGAAACAACGGTTTCAGTTTGGCGGAATGAACGCTTTATTCAACTATGAAATCGACCTTTTAGTGACGCCTGATCCGTTGCAGCATAAAGGCGTTCGATTTCTACCCGTATTCGATTACGAACAAGTCTTGGTGGTGAGTCAGAACCACCCTTTTTCCAAAAAACGCTTCGTAAAACCATCTGACTTAAGCAGCCAAACTCTTTATACATATCCAGTCGAGATAGATCGCTTGGATATTTTCACACAGTTTTTACTCCCCAAAAATTGTCGGCCCAAAAAGCACAAACAGATTGAAGCGACGCAAATGATGTTGCAGTTGGTCGCCGCCGAGCGCGGGGTTGCCACCTTACCAATGTGGCTTGTCAAAGAATACATGGCCACCTTGCCCATCACGGCGGTACGACTAGGCGAACTGGGCATTAACAAGCAAATACATCTTGGGGTTCGCACTCGAGGCCCCGACCAATCATTGGCGAACGACTTTATCGAGTTTTCAGCCGCGTTTTAGACACTGCTGTTAGACGGCCTACGTCATTTAAAACCCTATTTTCAACGACTTCATAAAACGGGTTAACGCAGGCCAAAACTCTATCCCTACTGATGTTGCCTAGAGCCGAAGCGAGAGAAAATGTAGGCAAATATGGCCACCCAAAGAAGCTTAGGTAAGTCCCATTCGGGTCGGTGACAAACGCAGATGAGAGTCATTTGTAATCCCCATTTTATATTTAAAGTGAGAACCGTTTTGTTTGTATCGATGACGTCGGCTATTCAGCCATAAAACGGACAGCCATCATAAACCAGTTGCGGTTTAATCCCTAAACTGACATTCTGTTTAGATTCAAGAATTGGTGGAGAGACAAGGATGCCTCGAGCTAGAAACACGATTATTTCATTAGACAACACGCCGTACTATCATTGCGTGGCCCGTTGCGTTCGCCGCGCTTTTCTATGTGGCATTGACCACTACTCCGGAAATGACTATGAGCACCGCCGCCAGTGGCTAGAAGACAAACTGCACTCAACTGCTGCGGCCTTTGCAATTAAGCTGTGCTCCTACGCGGTTATGAGTAATCATTATCATGTTGTTCTACACGTTCGTGTTGATTTAGCTGGCGAATGGTCTGATCGAGATGTTGTCTCCCGATGGCACTCACTTTTCTCCGGCAACCTATTGTCTCAACGCTTTCTTTTAGGTGAATCACTGAGTGATATTCAGATGGAACTGCTGCATAAGGACATAGAAACTTGGCGTGCCCGACTCTGTGACATCTCTTGGTACATGCGCATCGTTAATGAGGCAATCGCGCGCAAGGCAAACGAAGAAGACCAGTGCACTGGTCGCTTCTGGGAGGGCCGATTCAAAAGCCAAGCATTACTCGATGATCGTGCGCTGCTTGCCTGTATGG
>JAESTB010000309.1 GCA_016763815.1 Arenicella sp. | reverse complement strand
TTAGTCATTTGCGGCAAGGTGTATTTTCGTGGAATAGCGCCGTTAGCAAATTGGTTCAAATTTCGATCACAAGCTTGGGACTCTTCGCGCGTGAGCAACACAAGGCCATTTGATCGTTATCGTCTTTTTCTTCATCGGTTAGGAACTGATCTCGATGGTCGGGAATACCCTCAAGCACGTCGGTGATACAGGTTCCGCAAACTCCCTGTTCACATGAAACGTCTACGCGGATCCCCGCGTTAGACAAGGCATTGGCGATACTTTCATCAGCACCAACCATGACTGTTTTGTCGCTGTCTGAGCAATACACTTCAATTGAGTCTCCCGCGAGATCAACCTCTGCATTAAAATACTCAAAGTGAATTCTCTGATCAGAAATACCCCGCTCTTTGGCCGCCTCGATTACCCAATCCATGAAGCCGCTCGGGCCACAAACATAAACATGAGCGTGCTCATTACGATTAGAAAAGGCCTCGCTTGGATCGAACTTCTTATCAACACTGCAATGGATTTTCAGTTGGCTCGCGAAGTCAGCTTTTAACTCTTCGACAAAGGCGCCGGTGTTTAGCGCATTTAGGCAATAGTGGATTTCAAAATCACACCCGGTGTTCTCTAATTCATGAGCCATCGAAATAATCGGTGTCACGCCAATACCGCCAGCAACCAGTATCGCTGTTCCAGTACCGCTTGCCACTTCAAAGTGATTTCGAGGTGCACTGATCTGAATTTCTTTACCTTGGTGAAAGTCAGCAAATAACGCCGCTGAACCGCCCCGCGATTGTGGGTCGTTAAGGACACCAATTCGATAATGATCAGCGGCGGCAGAACCGCTGGGCGCGTTGCTAAGGGAGTACTGCCTGACTAGGTCTTGATTGATACGCACATCGATGTGCGCGCCCGCATCAAAGCCCGGTAAACCGCTCCCATCACGTGAAACTATGCGCAAAACGGCCACGCCATTGCCCTGGTCTTCGCGGCTTTCTATCAATACATTAAGTGTGTTTTCTTCTAACATTAGTTTCACTAGATGCGCTTAACGCATGAATATTCCGCCGTTGCTATCCCAGCAAGCGCCGGTGGTACACCCAGCGTTTTCACTGGCGAGCATTACTACCATGTCGGCGATAAAATCAGACGAACTCATTCTCTTAACCGGGATCATCGTGTTGATAATGTGCTCTAGTTTTTCCGCAGGCACTTTTTCTCGCGTAGATGGCATATCAACCGGGCCCGGCGAGACTGAATTAACGGTCACACCTTGATCGGCTAACGCTCGAGCAAACACTTTTGTTAAGGTAAGAATGCCGCCTTTTGATGCGGCGTAATGCGCGCCTGACGCGACACCCCCCATTTGTCCGGCAAGCGAGCTCATGTTGATCAGCCGCCCGTAATTTTGTTCGCCGAAATATTTTCCGAATACCTGGCAACCAAAAAAGGTGCCGCGTAAATTGGTGCTTAGCACCTGATCGAATTCATCCGCAGAAATATCCATCACCGATGTTGTTGGTGTCATCGCCGCGTTATTAACCAGTACATTACATTGCCCAAAACGCTCTATCGTTTGCGGTAATGCTGATTCGAATGAGGCCTTATTCTGCACATTAAGTTCCAGTGCAATAACGCGTTCAGCGCGGCTATCGATCGCCGTGGCAGCGGCCACAGCAGCATCAAAATTGATGTCGGTAAGCACCACCTTATACTCTTCCTTAAAGAGGCGTTCGGCGATCGCCAAACCCAAACCTTGGGCCGCACCGGTAACTAACGCAATATTATTCATTGTCATATGCCTCTAAAAAATGTAACTGATGGTCGCCAGATATTGGCTAACTCTAAGTAACTTAACCAGCTTTCTCTCAATCAGAAAAGAGCCATCACGAGGAATCAACACAAACTCCACTTGACCAGGGTATGGCCGTAGATCGCCGGCCTTATTTTCGTATACGCAATAAGAGTACCGTACGGTTACTTGCTCAGCCGACGCCTCGACAATTCGAATCCCTGAGATTAAACGTACTGTTGGTAATGCGGTGGCTGTCGATACAGCTTCACCGCCCTCCAAACGCTCAACTCTCAACTGACGCATATGGTCATTGTCGTAAGCCACATTAAGCGCATTTTTGTAGTCATCTGCAGTCACATCAACCGGCACTATGTACAAACCACTAGGCGACCAAAGTTTAAGCCAATCTTGGTATTCTTTGTGGTCAAGCATGTCGGCTTCGGTACTCAGAAACCCAGAGACTTGATTGAATAGATCTATATTTGTGTTCATCAGTCTTGACCTAGCTTTCCATTTGTTTTTTATATTGTTGGTAGGCGGCACGCATACCCGTCTCTGAACACACAGCGCCCTGAGGGTTTCCATCGGCAGAGGTCTTCATTCGACTCAGACCTCTGTTCACCATGATCCAACCATCTTCGCCGGCCATTGAGCCTCGCTGAACGCGCTCCCATGCTTCGCCATCATCAGGCGTACCGAAGCCCATAGGGCCTTGAAAATGTTCATGCAAACGCATGCGTTTTTGGTTATAGGCATCAGGGGCACCGTCGCCACCGATTGCAATGTGATGAATCTCAGTTTCGTTGGCGCTGATAGGCACTAAGTTTCTGAAAAACGCCATCGAGAATGAAATATTTGGAAATAGGTTCAAGTTAAATCCGCTACCACCTACCGCGCGCACCATACGTCGAACCTCGCTGTCTGAATGACCTTCGCCCGAAAGCTCCTTGGCAAGTTCGGCAAATCGCTCAGGAATCGGCTCGTCAAGATTCTTTTCTAAATCGACCAACTCAGGAATCATCACCATTACGCTATGTCCATTGCCTAGGTCTTCAACGAAACCGTCGCCATCAAGGAAGTCGAATACTTCAGCCGATTGCTCATCCATTGACGATAAAAATGACTTATGGACTATCGGAAAGTGATACGCATCGGTGGTGTTCTCGAGTTGAATTTTCCAATTTCCCGGAAAGCGAAATCGTTGATCACCGAGCGCTTTTATCGGATATCCCCCGCCTTGCTTCATGAATAAATCAATCCACTTTTTAGTACCTGCTAGAAAATCTTCTAGCGGCTCAATGTCATCATTCAAGGTTACAAAAATCATTCCCTGATAAGATTCATGACGAAGTTTGACTAAACCAAATTCGCTTTTATCAAGAATATTTTCGTACTCCTCAGGCTTAGGTAAGGCACGTAAGGAGCCATCTAA
>JAESTB010000308.1 GCA_016763815.1 Arenicella sp. | reverse complement strand
TTTTTAACCGTAAGCGGGTAGTAGCTGCCTCCTTTGACAGTGGCGTCGTTGGCCACAATTATGCATTCTTGCCCGGCCACAACGCCAACGCCAGCAATGACTCCTGCACAGGCGACTTCTTCTCCTTCATAGACATCATGGGCGGCTAATTGTGATATCTCTAAAAACGCCGAGCCCTCATCAATCAATTCGTCGATACGATCACGTGCCAATAGCTTGCCGCGTGATTGATGCCGAGCTTGGCGGCTCTTACCACCGCCCAGTTTTATATGTTCAATTAGCGCATACAATTCATCCAAATGCGTTTGCATGTGCTGGGCATTGGCGATGAAGTCTTCAGAGCGCGTGTTGATCTTGCTTTTAAGTTGATTCATGGTGAGCGTCTACTAATAATTTCTAATCATGACTGGTTTACTGAGTCTATTTAGTTTCGGCGAACAGCTCTCGGCCAATCAGCATGCGCCGAACTTCTGATGTGCCGGCACCGATCTCGTATAGCTTGGCATCACGAAGTAGTCGCCCGGTTGGGTATTCATTAACATAGCCATTGCCGCCAAGCGTTTGGATTGCTTGCAACGCCATTTGAGTCGCTTGTTCTGCGGTATAAAGAATCACCGCCGCCGCATCTTTACGGCTCTCAAGGCCGAGGTCGCATGCTCTAGCGACCGCATACAGATACGCTCGGCTGGCACTTAAGGATGTGTACATGTCGGCGATCTTGCCTTGCATTAGTTGAAATTCGCCGATGCTTTTATTGAATTGTTTGCGCTCATGAATGTAAGGAACAACGACATCCATACAGGCTTGCATGATGCCCACAGGGCCACCGGATAATACCGTTCTTTCGTAGTCTAGGCCCGACATCAAAACGCGTACGCCGCCGCCTTCAAAGCCTAAAATATTTTCTTCTGGCACCAAACAATCTTGAAAGACTAATTCGCACGTATTGGAACCGCGCATACCCAGTTTGTCGAGCTTTTGCGCTTGGCTGAAACCAGCAAAGTCACGCTCGACAATAAACGCCGTGATGCCGCGTGAGCCGCCGGCTACATCGGTCTTTGCGTAGACAACATAAGTATCGGCGTCGGGGCCATTGGTGATCCACATTTTGTTGCCATTAAGCACGTAATGGTCGCCTTTTTTATCGGCCCTGAGCTTCATGCTTACCACGTCTGAGCCGGCGTTCGGTTCTGACATAGCCAATGCGCCAACATGCTCGCCTGAGCAAAGTTTCGGCAGATATTTTTGTTTTTGTGCTTCACTGCCGTTCTTGTTTATTTGGTTCAGACATAGGTTTGAGTGTGCGCCATATGACAAACCGACCGACGCTGAGGCTCGACTGATTTCTTCCATTGCAACACAATGTGCCAAGTAACCCATATTGCTACCACCATAGGCTTCGTCGACGGTAATGCCGAGCAAGCCGAGGCTGCCAAATTTGCGCCACAAGTCCATTGGAAATTCATTCTCTGAATCTATTTGTGCCGCTCTCGGGGCTATTTCAGCTTGGGCGAACTGGTAAGTCATATCACGCAACATATCAATCTCTTCACCGAGGTTGTGTTGCAAAGTTGGGTAAGAAATGGTCATGGGTTCTCCGAGGCTCTTGTGCCTTAGCTTTTTAATTTGCTTAACTTCTTAATTTATATAAAAAGGTTAAGTCACTTAATGAATTTTACTTAGTGATTCGGAGCAGCGCTGCTCGGCGGCTTCGAGATCTAAGAGGGTGAGTTCGAGGTCTTTCTTCTTCTGCTCTAACTGCAAACGTTTATCTTGGATTTTATCGATCAAACTTAATATTTGATTGCTGTTAGTTCCGATGGGATCGTACATCAAAATGATTTCAGCGCTCTCGTCTAGACTGAGGCCTAAACGCTTACCGCGCAGTATCAACTTGAGGCGTGTTCGATCAGCTATATTGTAGACACGGGTTTGGCCTGAGCGGCTAGGATTTAGTAAACCTTTCTCTTCGTAGAAACGCAGAGTTCGAGTGGTAACATCGAATTCTTCAGCGAGTTCGCGAATAGAGTAATCTTGTTTCATCTTATCGAGCTTTGGCATCGGTTTGTTTGATTATCAGCAGCTAACATTAGTTGACGATACTTTAGATTACGTTAACGTTAACGTCAACCTCTAAAAATGACGAATGTTGGTTTGATGTTTTCAAGAGATCCCGCACAACTAGAGTCGACCAAAGCACTTTTTATCAGCGTTCGCACAGCATATTATGATCAAATATAGCTAGTAAAATTGACTACAATACTGCTAATGTTGTGTTTTATGAATAACCATCAGAGTTCGTAATGGCTATAACGATCGCACAAAAATGGATTTTGTCGATTTGTGTCTTGGTATTTACTACTTTGACACTGATCGCGTTATTAATGTTCCAGCCTCGTCTAGAGACAATCCAAAACGAGATTGAAAAGGACTATCAATCAGTTTCGCATATTAGCGCGTCTGAATTTTCCAGATTAGATATTGATACGGTAGTGGTGTTTGACGTCCGAGAGCCAAAAGAGTTTGCCGTGAGCCACATCTCGGGCGCAATTCAGGTCATGCCCAATATTGATTCAGGCAAATTCATTGAAGATTACGGCGACTTGCTTGTGGGTAAGCACGTGGTGTTCTATTGCTCGGTTGGTAGGCGATCATCAGCGTTGGCTAGTCGGCTCGGTGATGTTCCGTTTGAACACGGCGCAGCGTCATCGAAAAATCTTATTGGTGGGGTATTTTCATGGGTCAATCAGGGTCGTCAGTTGCGCAACTCAAGCCAAGCTGCCACGAATTCGGTGCACCCATATAATAAATACTGGGGGCGGCTGGTAGCCGACCCCGATAAGCTTAGTTTTACATCTGATTAGCCGCCGGCAACTTATCTTTGTTGTTGTAGCTTAGTTACTCACAAATGTAATCTTGTTTATCTATCATTGTTCTGCGGTGGCTCCGCGCGGATACTTGCCATCTTACGATAGGCTATGCACAATGACTCAATCAGCAATGTTTACTAGTGGAGCGTTAAACATGGTCAAATTTATAACTGAAGTAGTATTAGCGGCAACCTGCCTTGTATTTGCGGGCTACGCCTATGCCGGAGACCAGTATGCTAAGTCCCAAGATACGGGAGCCAGAGGCGTCGAAGATGAGGTCCCCGCTGCGGCAAAAATTAGCCTAGCCAATGGTGAGAAAAATTGGATTATTGTCGATGGCGTTACCCGAGATGATAAAACGCTGACGTTTGCTGAAGTGCACATCGATGGCAATGGCTGGTTAGTGTTGCACCCCTTTGAAGGCGGGAAGCCCAATGGTGACAAATATGTTGCCGCTTCATATGTTCAAAGCGGCAGTAATAAGAACGTCGATATTAACGTTCACAAAGGGGTCGAGACGGGTGAAATGTTCATTGTTATGCTACACCGCGACGTGAACCAAAATAAAGTACTGGATTTTGTGTTTACCAGCGATACCGGCGTGATGGACGAAGCCGTTTTTGAAGGTAGTACCATGGTTGCTCATGTTGTGTCGGCTCCCTAAGGCTTTTTTAGTCAGAGTCTTCTTAAGTTCAGCTTTGCTTTGAAATCAAAGCATTTTTAAGATTAATATTTAAATAGAAAGTAGTGATGAAAAAATTAATAGCAGTGCTCCTCCTATCAGTCAGCCTAATGGCGTGTTCTAGTGAAGAAGATCAAAAACCAACGGGCAACGTGAACGCAGATCAAACGCCGGTTAAGAACGTTATTTTTCTAATTGGTGATGGCATGGGCTTAGCTCAAGTATCTAAAGCGATGCAGACAAGTGACGAGCCATTAAACCTTGAAAAAGCAAACTACGTTGGTTTGATTAAAACCAGTAGCTCTAAGGAAGTGATTACCGATTCAGCCGCCGGTGCTACCGCTTTTTCTCTTGGAGTTAAAACGTTCAACGGTGCGGTTGGGCTAGACGGTAACGGCCGCTCAAAGAAAACCTTATTAGAAATGCTCGCCGCCGATGGCTACTCTACTGGCCTTATTGCTACCTCAGGTATTACGCATGCCACGCCAGCGAGTTTTTATGCCCACGTCGAAAACCGAGAAGATTACTACTCGATTGCCCAAGCATTGGTAAATGCACCGGTCAACCTCTTCATTGGTGGTGCTGAAGATCACTTCGACAAACGCAGCAATGAAAAACGAGGCAAGCCTGACGATCGCAATCTAGTAAAGGAGATGGAGGCTAATGGCGTTACCTTTATTAACAACTTAGGCGGATTAGAAAAAGCCACCGGCCGAGTCGGTTACTTCACTGCCGGCGGACATCCTGAATCAATTATTAAAGGACGCGGCGACTATTTACCGAAGTCGATAAAACCAAGCATCGACTTTTTACAGAAAGAGACTAAAAAAGGCTCTTTCTTAGTGG
>JAESTB010000307.1 GCA_016763815.1 Arenicella sp. | reverse complement strand
TTAAGTGAGCGCCAACGATAATATCAGCATAGCCGTCATTATTGACGTCTCCCGCAGTACTTACAGAGCGTCCGAAGCGATCATTCGCGGCATCACCATTGAAGGTGTATAAAATAGAGCCATCGATGCCAGAAAAGACGCGTGCAGCACCGGAACCATTTCCATTGGTATCATCATTGAACACGCCCACGACAACATCAGCGTATCCATCACCGTTAGTATCTCCCGCACCACTTACCGAGGATCCGAAATATTCTCCCGAGTCACCATAAAAATTAAATAACACTGCCCCATCTAGTCCTGAGATTATATGTGCGCTGCCCGAATTCGGTCCATTGGTTTGATCGTTCTCAGCGCCGACAATTATATCTGGATAGCCATCTGCGTTGACATCCCCGGCACCACTAACAGATCCGCCGACACGATGATCTCGCGAATTTCCATGAAAGTAATAAACCCATTCATTGTCAGTGTCGAGATTATCCTGAATACCATCATCATCGGTATCAGCCAATAATGGATGAGATCGAGCAATATGATTGTATTCTTCGCCATCGGAGATGGTGTCACCATCTGTGTCGATGTTATCTACTAAGGTTCCATAAGCAAATTCGAAGCCGTTGCTTAATCCATCTCCATCTATATCAAGGCTGATATCATTTGGATCAGCAGGGTCCATACCAAACGACACTTCATCAAAATCTGGTATTTGATCGCCGTCAGTATCGCTTAACAACGGGCTTGAGTTGTAGATATTGACTTCGTCTCCATCTATCAAACCGTCGTTATCCATATCGGGGTCGAAGATATCAAAACCATTATCGATTTCATAAAAATCAGTTAATCCGTCTGCATCAATATCGGTGGTTGCATCGGTATAGTTTATTGGTGCTGGGTCGATAAGGGTGGTTAAACCATCGCCATCATAGTCTTGAGTCGCGATGGAATATACTCGGACACTGCCTGAGTCACTGCCATTATTATCGTCTTCTGGTGCTCCAACAATGATCTCGGTATAGCCATCTTGGTCTATGTCGCCTACTCCGCTAACAGAAGTACCCAGTTTGTCATAAAGACTATCTCCATGCACTAAGTGTAAGGCTCTACCATCTAAACCGGATATTACCTTTGCATAGCCGTTTGCGCTTAAGTAAGTTTGCGGGGCACCAATTACTAGGTCTGCATATCCATCGCCATTGGCATCACCAATACCGCTGACTGAGCTACCAAAATAATCACCAGCGGCATCACCCAGCATTTGAAATAGTAATGTTCCGTCGCTTCCGGAATAGGCCCTAGCACTTCCTGAATCACTGCCATTATTACTGTCTCTCGGTGAACCGGCGATAAAGTCAGGAACACCGTCATTATTGATGTCCCCTGCACCGCTTACAGCAGCACCTAATTGAGCCTGAGATCTGCCGCCATAACGTTCATAGAGTACCGACCCGTTGGCACCTGAATATACTCTCACAGTACCTGAATTAGAGCCATAGACATCATCAAGAGGTAGTCCAATAATAAAATCATCATGATCATCGTTGTTGACATCGCCGACCGAGCTAACGGCAGTGCCTAAAGAATCATATGATGAATCGCCACTAATCGTATACAAGGTTGAACCGTCGAACCCTGAATAGACGTAAACACTTCCAGCTTTGAAATTGTTTGTATTATCGTATCGAGCACCAACTATTAGGTCATCAAAACCATCATTATTGACGTCGCCAGCCGAACTAACCGCGCTACCAAAACTGCTATCAAAACCACTAAAGGTATACAAAACGCTACCATTAAGGCCTGAATAAACAGATGCAGTTCCATTCTTTACATCATCGGGTGATCCGATAATCACATCAGCAACGCCATCGTTATTAACATCGCCCGCATCGCTAACCGAATAACCAAATTGAGTGTCTGTTTCATTTCCCTCTATAAAGTAAAGGATACTACCGTCGAGCCCTGAGAGTATGGTTGCGCTACCATGCTCACCATTTTGTGGGTCAGATGATGGGGCACCAATGATTATGTCTGGGTAACCATCTGCGTTGATATCACCAGCGCCGCTTACGGTTGTTCCTATCGTTGATTGCTTAGCGTATATGCCGCCATTGTAGAAATAATACCAATCATTATCGATATCTAGTTCATCCGTTAACGTATCACCATCCGTGTCGCTAAGAGTTGGGTGCGTGCGACCAATATTTGCGTACTCTAAGCCATCTAAGAGTGTGTCGCCGTCAGAGTCTTGGTTATCTAATAAGCTACCAAGTTCATACTCGAGAATATTACTTAGGCCATCTTGGTCTAAGTCTAAACTAGCGTCGGCATTATCATTCGGGTCTAAAGCATAGCCAACTTCGATGAAATCCGGAATATTGTCGCCGTCACTATCAGCTGATTTCGGATCAGTGAAGTAAATATTAACTTCGTCACCATCACTTAAACCGTCGTTATCTGTATCCGAATCAAAGGGGTCCAAACCATTGGCAAATTCATATAGATCGCTTAAGCCATCGCCGTCTATGTCAGTTGTGTCATCGGTGAATATTAAGGGTGCGGGGTCTTCTAAGTTGTCATAGCCATCAAAATCCCAGTCACTAAGCAAAGAGTACACTATCACGGTGCTACCTTCACCGCGTGCACCGACCACCACTTCAGAACCCCCATTGCCGTTCAGATCACCTAGACTTCCCACTGAATGTCCAAATCCGCTATCTTCTTGGCTACCATAAAATGTATACAGCTTACTGCCATCAGAGCCCGAGAATATGGTGGCACTGCCAAAATCATAGCCGTTATGATCGTCCCCAGTTGCGCCGATAATTAGGTCATCAAAACCATCATTATTTACATCACCCGCACTACTTACAGATCGTCCAAAGCTGTCGCCCTCAGATGCTCCATAAAAGGTATATAAGACCCCCATAGTAGCACCCGAAAAGACCCGCGCTCCGCCGGAATTATCACCATTGTAATCACTACCAGGGAAGCCAACGATAATGTCATTTGTGCCATCACCATCGACGTCACCAGCATTGCTAACCGACGAGCCAAAAGGGTCGTTAGCCGCATCGCCATCAAACATATGTAAGATCGACCAGTCGATGCCTGAGATCAACTTCACGCTACCCGAGCTACTTATGCCATTGTTGTCGTCAAAAGGAGCCCCGACGATAAAGTCTGGTATACCATCAGCATTGATGTCCCCAACACCATCAATTGAACGACCAAACTCATCGTAGGCTGAGTCCCCGTAAATAGTGTGAATTGT